>DATBIZ010000557.1:0-8326 GCA_036556645.1 Vicinamibacteria bacterium
GGGTTCATCCGCCTCAAGCGCAGCGCGTTCTCCGACAAGCCGCACCCGCGCGCGCTGATCCCCGCCGGCCCCATCGAGACGAGCGCGCAGCGCGACGCGCTGCTCCGCATCGGGCGCTGGGTCTCCGCGCACGGGATGGACGCCCGCGGTCCCTACCGTGCCGCCCGCGACCTCCTTCTGCGGCATCGGCCGCGGCTCGGTCACGGAGCCGCCGGCGCCCTGGTCGCCGACGGCGAGGATCCCGGCGACGCCGCCGTGCGCCTCGCGCTCGCGCTCGACCGTTCGTGCCTCGCGGTGCAGGGCCCGCCGGGATCGGGCAAGACGCGCACCGGCGCGCGCATCGTGCTCGAGCTCGTGCGTTCGGGCCGGCGCGTGGGCGTGACCGCGAACAGCCACAAGGCGATCGCGAACCTGCTCGACGAGCTGTGCCGCTCGGCCGAGCGCGCGGGCGTCGCGCTCGACGTGGTGCAGAAGGCCTCCGACGACGGCCGCTGCGGCCATCCGATGGTCCGGCCGGCCGCGGGCAACGCCGAGGTCGAGGCCGCGCTGCGCGCGGGCCAGGTGCAGGTGCTGGCGGGCACGCCGTGGCTGTTCGCGCGCGAGGCGCTCGAGGGCACCCTCGACACGCTGGTGGTGGAGGAGGCGGGCCAGCTCTCGCTCGCGAACGTGGTGGCGGTGGGCGGTGCCGCGCGCAGCCTGGTGCTGCTGGGCGACCCGCGCCAGCTCGCGCAGCCCTCGAAGGCCAGCCACCCGCCGGGCGCCGAGCGCTCGGCGCTCGAGCACCTGCTCGGCGAGCACGAGACGATCCCGCCGGAGCTGGGGGTGTTCCTCGCGACCACGCGGCGGCTGCACCCGTCCCTCGCCCGCTTCGTCTCGGAGGCGTTCTACGGTGGCCGGCTGGTGTCGCACGCGTCCTGCGCCGCCCAGCGCATCGGCGGGGCCGGCCCCCTCGCGGGCGCCGGCCTGAGATACGTTCCGGTCGAGCACGCGGGCAACCGCACGGTCTCCGCCGAGGAGGTGACGGCGGTGCGCGGGCTGCTCGGCGAGCTGGTCGGACGCCCGTTCACCGACCGCGACGGCGCGACGCGGCCATTGGAGATCGGCGACGTGCTCGTGGTCGCGCCCTACAACGCGCAGGTGGCCCGGCTCGGCGCCGCGCTGCCGACCGGCGCGCGCGCGGGCACCGTGGACAAGTTCCAGGGCCAGCAGGCACCCGTGGTGATCTATTCGATGGCGGCTTCGAGCGGGGAGGACGTGCCGCGCGGGCTCGAGTTCCTGATGAGCCCCAACCGCCTCAACGTCGCGCTCTCGCGCGCGCAGGCGCTCGCCATCCTGGTGTGCAGCCCCGCCCTGCTGCAGCCGGCCTGCCGCACGGCCGAGCAGGTGCGACTCGCGAACGCGCTGTGCCGGCTGGTCGAGCTGGCGGGGCCGGCCGAGGACATGGGAGCCGCAGCCGCCCAGACCCGCCGGCGCGCCTCGGCCTGAGACCAGGCGACCGGCACCGGATTTGCTGACTGCCCGACGGTGAGCTCCGCGACCGTCACCGACCGCCTCGTCCTCTCGCCGGCGCGCCGCCGCGTGGCCACCGCCGGCGTGCTGACCGGAACGGCCCTGGCCGCGCTCGAAGCGACCGTGGTCGGCGCCGCGATGCCGACCGTGGTCGCGTCCCTGGGCGGCCTCGAGCACTACAGCTGGGTCTTCTCGGCCTACCTGCTGACCTCCACCGTCACCGTGCCCATCTGGGGGAAGCTGTCCGACCTCTACGGTCGGCGGCCGCTCTACCAGGTCGGGGTGGCGCTCTTCCTCCTCGGCTCCGTCCTCTCGGGCGCGTCGCAGACGATGGGCCAGCTCGTGGCCTTCCGGGCGCTGCAGGGGCTGGGCGCGGGCGCGCTGATCCCGCTCGGCATGACGATCCTGGCCGACCTCTACGAGCTGGCCCAGCGCGCGCGTGTGCAAGCGCTCTTCAGCGGCGTCTGGGGCGTGGCCAGCGTGATCGGCCCGCCGGTCGGCGGCTTCATCACCGAGCACTGGTCGTGGCGCTGGGTCTTCTACATCAACGTCCCCTTCGGCCTGGCCGCGGCCGCGATCATCGGCCTGGCGCTGCGCGAGCCGCGCCGCCACGGCCGCCCCTCGATCGACGTCCTCGGCGCCACCTTCCTGACGGTTTCGATGACGTGCCTGATGCTGGCGCTGTTCGAGGCCCGCACCGCGGCGAGCCTGCTGTCGCCGTGGCGCCTGCTCGCGTTCGCGGGGACGGTGGCCGGTGGCCTCGCCTTCGTGCGCGCCGAGCGGCGCGCGCGCGAGCCGATCGTTCCCCTGGCGCTGTTTCGCCATCGCGTGGTGGGGGTGGCGGTGGTCTGCGGGTTCCTGGCCGGCGCGGCGATGTTCGGCGCGATCTCCTACGTGCCCCTCTACGCGCAGGCCGCGATGGGCGGAGGCGCCGCCGCCGCGGGCGCGAGCCTCACCCCGCTGATGCTGGCCTGGGTGACGTTCTCCGTGATCGGCGGGCGGCTGCTGCTGCGCGTCGGCTATCGCCCGACCGTGCTCGCCGGTTTGGGGCTGATGACCGCGGGCTTCCTGCTCCTGACGCGGCTCGGGCCCGCGTCCTCGCGCGCGACGCTCCACGCGGACCTGGCCGTGGTCGGGGCCGGCCTCGGGCTCACCATGCTCACGCTGCTGATCGCGGTGCAGCAGGCCGTGCCGCGCACGCAGCTCGGCGTCGCCACTTCGGCGAACCAGCTCGCGCGCTCACTCGGCGGCGCGGTCGGCGTGGCGGTGATGGGCGTGATCCTGACCGCGGGCCTGGAGCGCCGGCTGCCGGGCCATCCCGACCTGTCGGCGCTGGTGCTGGCCGAGGGTCACGCGGCGCCCGCGCTCGCCGAGCGCGCCGCGTTGCGGGTGGCGCTGGTGGGATCGCTGCACGCCGTGTTCGTGCTCTCCGCGGTGATCGTGGCTGCCGCGCTCCTGATCGCCGCCCTGCGGCTGCCGAAGAAGGCGCCGGCGCCGCCGGCCCAGGCCTGCGACGCGGAGACCGGCGAGCGGGTGCTGGCCGCCGAGATCGCGACGCTCGACCCCGACCACGAGCCCGCCGCCGTCCGCGACTGACCCGTTGCCTTGCCCCCGCGCCCGGGCGTATGCTCGGCGCGCTTCGATCATGCGTTGCCCGAGATGCGGGCGCCCGGCCGGCGAGCCGGGCGGTTGCGCGTGCCACGACGAGCTGGCTCCAGGCACGATCCTGGCCGGCCGCTACCTGATCGTGCGCGTGCTGGGCCGCGGCGCAGCCGCGACCGTGTACCAGGCGCTCGACCGGATGCTCGACGAGCGCGTGGCGGTCAAGGTGCTCGACGCGGCCGCGGCGGCGGCCCCGAGCGCGGTGGGGCGGCTGCGCTCGGAGATCAAGCTGGCCCGGCGCGTCACGCACCCGAACGTGTGCCGGATCCACGACTACGGCGAGGACGGCCCGCACCGCTTCATCTGCATGGAGCTGATCGAAGGGCGCAACCTCCGCGACGTGCTCGCGGAGCGCGGCCGGCTCGCCCCGGCCGAGGCGTGCACGACCGCGGCGCAGGCCGCCTCCGCTCTCGACGCGATCCACGCCCGCGGCATCGTGCACCGCGACGTCAAGCCCGCGAACCTGATCCAGGACGCGGGCCGCGTCTACGTGACCGACTTCGGCATCGCCACCGGCGCGGGACCGGGCACGTCGGGCCTGGCCGCCGGCTACATCGCGGGCACGCCCGAATACATGAGCCCGGAGCAGGCACAGGGCCTGCGTCTCGACGCTCGCAGCGACCTCTACGCGCTCGGCGTCGTGCTCTTCGAGATGTTGACCGGGCAGGCGCCGTTCCGTGGCGCCACCACCGCGGAGACGCTGCTCCGGCACGTACAGGACCCGGTGCCGGTGGAGCGCCTGGCGGCCTTCCCGGTGTCGCGCGGCCTGCGCGAGCTGGTGGAGCGGCTCCTGGCCAAGCACCGGGACGACCGGCCGAAGACCGCAGCCGAGGTGGCCGAGGCGCTGTGGGGCCTGGCCCGAACCGAGCGTGCCGCGGTCGTGCCGGCCGCTCCGAAGACGACCGCCGCCGGGACCCAGACGATCACGCTGCCGCGCCGGCGCCCGCACCTCGTGCGCTGGGCGCCCACCGCCGCGGCGCTGGCCGCGGTGGCGCTGGCGCTGTCGTCGCTGACGCCGCGGCGCACGGCGCCGCCGGGCCCGTCGCCGGGGGTTGTCGAGGCGCCTCCCGCCGTCCACGCGGAACGGCCCCCGCGCGTGGCCCAGGCACGCGCGCCCGCCCAGCGGCGGGCGGTCGTCCCGCGGCGCGCCACCCGCGCGGGCGTGCCCGCGGCCGAGGCGCGCGCGCCCGAGGCGTTGCTGCCGGTCCGGCGGGTGACGCCGCTGGCGCCGCCGGCCGCGGTGGACACGCGGGCCTCCGCGGAGCCGGAGCCGCTGACGATCGCCGCCGAGCCCGAGCCCGCCCCCGCGATCGGCCATCTCCAGATCGGCGTCGCGCCGTGGGCGGACGTCTCGCTCGACGGCATGCGCCTGGGCACGACCCCGCTCGCGCCGGTGGCACTGGCGCCCGGGACCTACACCGCGCGCCTCGAGCACCCGGACTTCAAGCCGCTGCAGCGCAAGGTGACCATCCGCGCCGGCGAGACGACGCCGCTGCGCCTGGATTTGCGCCAGGACGCGGTCCGCAACCGATGACACGGACAGGTGAGCCATGAGACGACTTCTCTCCACCCTCGCGGTGTTCGCGGCGCTGGCCAGCCCGGCGGCGGCCGGCGACGAAGGCGCCGTCGCGCTGCGCGAAGGCATCGCGCTGCTCGAGGCCGGCGACCTCGAGCAGGCGGCCAGCCGCCTGGAGGCCGCGGTCGAGCAGCTCGGCGCGGATCCCGCGCCTGGCCGCGACCTGGGCACCGCGCACCTGTACCTGGCGATGGTCCAGCTCGGGCGGAACCAGCCCGAGAGCGCCCGCGCGCACATGCGCGAGGCGTGGACACGGCGCAAGGGCGCGCGGCTCGACGCGCGCACGTTCCCGCCGCGCGTGATCGCGCTCTACGACGAGGTCGGGCTGGAGCTGCGGCCCAAGCGCGCGGGGACGCCGACCAAGACGCTCGTGGGCGTGGGCGCGGCCGCGGCCGGGGCGGGCGCGCTGGTCGGATCGGCGCTGGGCGGGGACGGCGCGGCCGCCGCGGCGCCCCCGCCGCCGGCGTCGCGGACGAGCACGGTGCGGGTGTTCAACTCCGACGACGTCGGGCGCGTGCTGCTCAACGGCCAGGTGCTCTTCGAGATGGGCCTGGGCCAGGACAGCGGAGCGGTGGACGTCACGAGCAAGCTCGCCCCCGGCGCGAACGAGGTGGTGTTCGAGCTGGTCAATGCGCACGGCGCGATCTCCTACGGCTTCGAGGTGCGGCAGGGCGAGGCGATCGTGTTCCAGGAGACCTGCGGCCTGGTGCTGCGCGTCGGGTGTGAGGACGACCGCCGGTTCCCCTCCGGGATCGTGCGGCGGTATGTCTACACGCTCCAGGGACGCTGAGGCGGGAAGCACCATGCGCCTGGCCGGGGTCGTGGTCCTCTCGCTCGCGTTCCTCGTCGAGCCACGCGCGGCCGGCGCCGCCGAGGTGGTGCCCGAGCCGGAGGCGGCGAAGGCCGGCGCGGTGCTCTACCGGACACACTGCGCGCGCTGCCACGGCGAGTCCGGGCGCGGCGACGGCAAGGCCGCCGCCGGGCTCGAGTACGCGCCCGCGGACCTCACCCGCATCAGCCAGCGCCACAAGGGCAAGTTCCCGTTCGACCGCGTCGTGCAGATCATCGACGGGCGCCGGCCGGTGAAGGGCCACGTCCGCAGCACGATGCCGGCGTGGGGGGACGCGCTGCTCAGCGCGCGCGAGGGCTACGACAAGGACAAGGTCAAGGAGCAGATCCGGCGGCTCGCCCACTACCTCGCATCGATCCAGGAGCCGCCGCCGAGCGCGCCCTGACCGCGTGTGGCGCGTGCGGGGCCGCGCTGGAACGCCGGTGGCGCGGAGCGTATGCTGGACGCGTCCCATCCCAGGAGGCTCGATGACCCGACTCACGCGCCCGGCGCTCGCGACCGCCCTTCTCCTCGCCACCGCGGCCGCGCGCGCCGCGGCGCCCTCCGCGACGCCGCTGCGCTCCACCGCCTGGGACTGGAAGGCGCTCGCGGCGCAGCCGACCAAGGTCGGGGAGGTGCGGAGGGTGGTGGACGCGCCGACGCCCACGCTCGAGCGCCTGGAGATGCACATCACGACGCTGCGGCCGGGCGAGACCTCGCACGCTCCGCACAAGCACCCGGAGGAGGAGCTGATCGTGGTCAAGGAAGGCACCGTGCTCTCGCTGGTGGGCGGCCAGGAGCACCGGCTGGGCCCTGGCTCCGTGATCCTCCAGGCCTCCAACGAGATGCACTCGATCCGCAACGTGGGCGAGACGCCGGCCACCTACCATGTGATCCTGTGGCGGTCGGCCGCGACCCCGGCCCGCGACTGAGATGGGGAATTTCGGGGAGGCCCGAGGCGTTCCCAGGAGCATGAGAGTCTTCTTCTTCGTCCTTGCCACGGTGGCCGTCGCCGCCTCGTTCGCGGCCCTCCGCACTGCCCTGGCCGGCCCTCGCGCGGCGGACAAGGCGGCCGCGGACAAGGCCAGGGCCGAAGCGCCGAAGACCGTGCGCGTGTTCTCCCACGAGACGAAGGGCTACCTGGTCGTCCCTCGCGTCGTGAAGACCGACGAGGAGTGGCGCCGCCAGCTCACGCCGCTGCAGTACGAGGTCACGCGCAAGCAGGGCACGGAGCGCGCCGGCACCGGCGCGCTGCTCCACAACCACGAGAAGGGCGTCTACCAGTGCGTGGCCTGCGGGAACGACCTCTTCCACTCCGACGCGAAGTTCGAGTCGGGCACGGGATGGCCGAGCTTCTTCCGTCCGATCGCCAAGGAGAACGTCGAGGAGCACCTCGATCGCAGCCTGTTCATGACCCGGATCGAGGTCGTGTGCCGCCGCTGCGGCGCGCATCTGGGCCACGTCTTCCCGGACGGCCCGCCGCCGACCGGGCAGAGGTACTGCATGAACTCGGCAGCCCTGAAGTTCGTAACGGTCCAGCCGTAGCGCTCGGCCACAGCACGAGCCGCTCGTGCGCCTCTCTAGCGCACGAGCTGCAGCCCGCCTGCCCCCCGCCGGATCGGCTCCACGCCCGCACCCGCCGCCGGCGCATCCACCGGCCGCCCCGCAAGCCGCTCGAACTCCGTGACGTCGTGCGAGCAGAAGACCGAGACGTCCGCCCCTCGCTGCCGGATCAGGTGGCGCAGGCGGTCCTGGTTCATACGGCGGGCGCGGCCGTCCTTCTGCATCATCCACTGGTAGAGCGCCAGGCCCGGCGTGCAGTGCGGGCGCTGCAGGTCCATCTCGGCGTGGTAGAAGTACGCGTCGCCGGTGTCCAGCAGCCAACGCCGGCCGTCGTGGACCGCGACGCCGGCGTGCCCGAGCGTGTGGCCGAGCAGCGGGACGACCAGGATCTCCGGCGGCACGCCGTCGAGGTTGCGCACGGCCTCGAAGCCGAACCACTTCTCGCCGTCGCGGCCCGGGTAGACGCGCCAGTTCCGCCGCGTGGACCACTGCTGGGGCCGGTAGCGCATCCGGTCGAGCATCGTCCGCTGCGCGGCGGCCGCGCTTTGTTCCTGCGCGAGCAGGTGTACGGTGGCCTCCGGGAAGTCGTCGAGCCCGCCCGCGTGGTCGAAGTCGAGGTGCGTCATCACCACGTGGCGCACGTCGCGTGGGTCGTAGCCGAGCTGCCGCACCTGCCGCACCGCGGTCATCTCCTCGCGGAGCTCGGGCCGGACGAGGGCGAGGAAGAAGCGGCTGAGCCGCCCCTTCGGATCCGCGACGTCGCGCAGGCCGAGGCCGGTGTCCACCAGCAGGAGCTGGGAGCCGGTGTCCACGAGCAGGCAGTGGCAGGCCAGCCGCGCGCGCAGGGACCAGCCGCCCGTCCGCGGGTCCATCAGCTTCCCGCCGAGCGGACAGGTGGAGACGCAGTTGAGGTGATGGACGCGCATGGGGCCCTCCCGGGGAATGGAACGGCGCCCGAGATTCGGCCCACGTGGGCCGATCCCGGGCACCGCCTTCCTCTACAAGGCCCGTGCCACGGACGCGGTCGCCTCGATCGCCTCGCTTCCGGCCAGCGATACCTACTGACCGTCGGCCGTGATGCTGATGGAAGACACCCCGACCGGCTCGCTCCACAGCCGCCGCACGACGGGGCCCACCTTGTCCGGGTCGCCGGTGGTGAGCAGGCGGAACGAGCCCGCGCCGGACGG
>DATBIZ010000558.1:0-9693 GCA_036556645.1 Vicinamibacteria bacterium
GCCGCTTCTGGTCCTCCTCGCCGCCGTCCGCAGCGTATCCTGGCCTGTCGAGACCCTCCATGTTCGACCTCGGTGCCCCCGTCCAGTTCGTGAAGGGTGTCGGACCGCAGCGCGCGGCCGCGCTGGTGAAGGCGGGCATCCGCACGGTAGAGGACCTGCTCTTCCACCTGCCCATGCGGTACGAGGACCGGCGCGCCTTCGCGAAGATCGCGGAGCTGCGGCCGGGCATGACCGCCTGCGTCAGCGGCACGATCGCGGTGGCCGGCCTGCGAAGGGCGCGCCGGATCACGCTGTACGAAGCGCGGCTCGAGGACGCGACCGGCCGGATCAAGGCGCTCTGGTTCAACCAGCCGTTCCTGAGCGACGTGCTGCCGCGCGGAAGCAAGGTGGTGCTCTACGGGACCGTCGAGCGCGACGCCTATGGCGGCGGGCTGGTCCTGAACTCGCCGCAATACGAGGTCGTGGAGGATGACGACGCGCCGGGCGTGCACACGGGGCGGATCGTGCCCGTCTACGAGAAGCTGGGGCCGCTCAGCGGCAAGGCGCTGCGGCGGACGCTGGCGCAGCTCGCGGATTCGGTGCCGGCGGACCTGCCGGACCCGCTGACCGAAGAGGTCCGCGAGAGCCTCGGCGTGATCGGCCGCGGCCGCGCGCTGCGCGAGATCCACCGGCCGCCGCCCGAGGCGGACCTCGCGCGCCTGGAGGCGGCGCGCAGCCCGGCGCACGTGCGGCTGATCCTCGAGGAGATGTTCCTGTTCCAGCTCGGGCTGGCCCTGCGCCGGCAGGGGCGCCGCACGCGCCGCGGCATCGCCTTCGAGGTCACCGACCGCACGCGCGAGGCCGTCAAGCGCATCCTGCCCTTCCACCTGACCGGGGCGCAGAAGCGCGTGCTGCGCGAGATCGCCGACGACATGAAGGCGCCGCACCCGATGAACCGGCTGCTGCAGGGCGACGTCGGCTCGGGCAAGACGGTGGTCGCGCTGCTGGCGATGGTGATCGCGATCGAGAACGGCTACCAGGCCGCCTTCATGGCTCCCACCGAGATCCTGGCCGAGCAGCACTTCTTCACGCTGCGGCGCCTGGTGGCGCGCTGCCCGTACAAGGTGGAGCTGGTCACCGCCTCCGCCTTCGCGAGAGCGAAGGACCGCGCGGCCGCGCTGGCCAGGCTCCAGGGCGGCGAGGCGCAGATCGCGGTGGGCACGCACGCGCTGATCCAGGAGGGCGTGTCGTTCCATCGTCTCGGCCTGGTGGTCGTGGACGAGCAGCACCGCTTCGGCGTGCTGCAGCGCGAGGACCTGCGCAAGAAGGGCTACGACGCGGACGTGCTGGTGATGACCGCCACGCCGATCCCGCGCACGCTCGCGCTCACCGCCTACGGGGACCTCGACACGTCCGTGCTCGACCAGCGCCCGCCCGGCCGCACCCCGATCGTCACCACGCGCCGCCCGGCCGCAGACCGCCGCACGATCGTGGAGGCGGTGCGGCGGCAGACCGAGGCGGGCCGGCAGGCCTTCGTGGTGTATCCGCTGATCGCGGAGTCGGAGAAGCTCGAGGACGTGAAGGCGGCCACCCAGATGGCCGAGGAGTGGACGAAGGCGCTGCCGGGGGCGCGCGTCGGCCTGCTGCACGGAAGGCTGAAGAGCGCGGAGAAGGACGCGGTGATGTCGGCCTTCGCGGCCGGCGCCCTCGACGTGCTGGTGGCCACGACCGTGATCGAGGTCGGCGTGGACGTCCCCAACGCCTCCTTGATGGTGATCGAGCACGCGGAGCGTTTCGGGCTGGCGCAGCTCCACCAGCTCCGCGGGCGCGTGGGCCGCGGCGCGGCGGCCTCGAGCTGCATCCTGGTCAGCCACGGCCGCCTCTCCGACGAGGCGAAGGCGCGGCTGGACGTCATGGTGCGCAGCGACGACGGCTTCCTGATCGCGGAGAAGGACCTCGAGATCCGCGGGCCGGGCGACTTCTTCGGCACCCGGCAGTGGGGCCTGCCCACCTTCCGCGTCAGCCGTCTGATCCGCGACCAGCCCCTGCTCGAGCGCGCCCGGCAGGAGGCGTTCCGCCACGCGGAGGCGATGGGCGCGCGGCCCGCGGGCGACCCGCTGCGCGCGTTCCTCGAGGACGGCGGCTGGGAGCGCCGGTTCGGCCTGGCGAGGGTGGGATGACGCGGGTGATCGGGGGACAGGGCCGCGGCCGGCGGCTCAAGACCCCGGCCGGCGAGAAGACGCGGCCCACCGGCGCGCGCGTCCGGCAGACGCTGTTCGACATCCTGGCCCCCGAGATCGCCGGGTCGCGCTTCCTGGACCTCTGCGCCGGCGGCGGCGGGGTGGGCCTGGAGGCGCTCTCGCGCGGGGCGGCGAAGGTGGTGCTGGTGGACCGCAGCGCGGGCGCGGTGCAGGCGATCCGGGCCAACGCCGCCGCCATGGCCGCGCTCGGCGGGCACGTCGAGGCGTTCCGGCAGGAGGCGACCACCGCGTTGGCCGGGCTGGCCGCCGCCGGCCACCGCTTCGACGTGGTCTTCCTCGACCCGCCCTACGAGAGCGACCTGTACCTTCCGCTGCTGGAGGCCGGCGAGAGCGTGCTCGACGACGGCGGCGTGGTGGTGGCCGAGCATTTCCACAAACGTGAGCTCCCGGCGACAATAGGGCGCCTGCTCCGGGCGCGTTCGGTCCGGATCGGCGATCACCGGCTGACGTTCTACCGGCGGAACGCATGACCCAGAACAACGGAAGATCGCTGGCCGTGTACCCCGGGTCCTTCGACCCGATCACGAACGGCCACGTGGACATCATCCAGCGCGGCCTGTCCGTGTTCGACGAGGTCACCATCGCGATCCTGCTCAACCCGGAGAAGCAGCCGCTGTTCACGGTCGAGGAGCGCGTGGAGATCATCCGCGAGCACTACGAGGACAACCCGCGGGTGAAGGTGGACACGTTCTCCGGGCTGCTGGTGGACTACGCGGAGAAGGTGGGGGCCGCGGTGATCGTGCGCGGACTGCGCGCGATCTCCGACTTCGAGTACGAGTTCCAGATGGCGCTGATGAACCGCCGGCTGAACGCGCGCATCGAGACCGTGTTCATGATGCCGGCCGAGAGCTATTCCTACGTCTCGTCGCGGCTGGTGAAGGAGGTCGTCCAACTGGGTGCACGGGTGACGGGCCTGGTGCCGCCGGCGGTGGAGCGGCGGCTGCGCGACAAGTACGGCGATCCGCCGGAGCGCCGGAGGCGGCGATGAGCCGCGCGGTGGCGTTCAAGGAGGACGGGTCCGCGGTAGACCTCTCGAAGAAGGCGCTGGCGCTGGAGGTGTCGCCGACCGTGGCCGTGGCCCAGAAGGCGGCGGCCATGAAGGCGAAGGGCGAGGCCGTGCTCGACTTCAGCGTGGGCGAGCCCGACCAGCCCACGCCGGCGCACGTCTCGGCGGCCGCCACCGCGGCGCTGCAGGGCGGCAAGACGCGCTACACCCAGGCGGCGGGCATCCCCGAGCTGCGCGGCGCGGTGGCCGATCGCTATCGCGAGGACTACAAGCTCGACTTCACGGCCGCGGAGACCGTCATCACCACCGGCGGCAAGCAGGCCCTCTACCTCGCCTGCCAGTCGCTGCTCGACCGCGGGGACGAGGTGATCATCCCCACCCCGTACTGGCCCACGTTCGCGGAGGCGGTGCGGCTGGCGGGCGCGAAGCCGATCCTGGTGCAGACGCACGAGAAGGACGGCTTCAAGGTCACGGCGCGATTGATCGGGAAGGCGACCACGCCGAAGACCAAGGCCGTGATCGTGAACAGCCCGTGCAACCCGACGGGAGCGGTGATCGACGCCGAGGACCTGCTGGTCATCGGCGACATGGCGCAGCGGCGCCGGTTCACCGTCCTCTACGACGACACCTACGCGAAGCTGCTCTTCGGCAAGGGGCCGGAGAGCGCGCTGCCGGAGCTGCGCCGCTCGATCCCCGACCGGTTCGTGATCCTGGGCACCGCCTCGAAGACCTACTGCATGACCGGCTGGCGCATCGGCTGGATCCTGGGCCCGAAGCCCCTCATCGAAGCCTCCGCCGCGCTGGTCTCGCACAGCACGCAGTGCCCGGCCGCCTTCGCCCAGGTGGGAGCGGTCGAGGCGCTGCGCGGACCCCAGCAGCTCGTGCGGGACCTCGCCCAGGAGTACCGGCGCCGGCGCGACTTCATCCACGCGGCGGTGGCCCGGCTGCCCAAGGTGTCCTGCACGCTGCCGGGCGGGGCCTTCTACGTGTTCCCCAACCTGGCGCGGCACCTGGGCGGCCGGACGCCCACCACGCTGGAGCTGGCCAGCCGGCTGCTCGAGGAAGAGAAGATGGCCGTCGTGCCGGGCGAGGGCTTCGGCGCGCCGGGTTACCTGCGCATCTCCTTCGCGCGCTCGATGAGCGACCTCGAGGAGGGCGCCCGCCGCCTGGAGCGCTTCGTGTCCCGCCTGGGAGCGGCCTGAGCATGGACGTCCAGGCGCTCGAGATCGCGGCGCACGCGCCCGTGGTGCTCTACCTGCAGGCGCCGAAGGAGAAGGTCTGGGGCCTGCTGCTCTCGGTCAGCACGGCCGGCATCGTCGTCCGCTGCCTGGACCTGACGATCTTCGACGACTGGATGCGGCAGGAGGCCCGCGGCGAGGAGAAGATGATCGGGCTCTCCACGGTCTTCTACCCGATGCACCGCGTCGAGCGCATGGAGCGCGACGAGACGGTCGGCCCCATCGTCGGCTACGCCGACCGCTTCGCGAGCGAAGCGGGACGCACCGTGCTCGAGGCGCTCGGCGTGGTCCCCAGCCGGGACGAGCCGCAATAGGATCGGGGGATGGGCAAGGAACTCTACGGGCTCAAGCTCCTGGTCGTGGACGACGACCTGGACACCCGCGAGCTGCTCGACTGGGTGCTCCGCCGCGCCGGGGCCGAGGTGGCGACGGCCGGCTCGGCCCGGGAGGCCCTCGACGCGCTCGACAAGGAGCGCTTCCACCTGCTGATCAGCGACATCGCGATGCCCGACGAGGACGGCTACTCGCTCCTGAAGAAGGTCCGCGCGCTGCCTCCCGAGCGCGGCGGGCGCATCCCGGCGGTGGCGCTGACCGCGCACTCGATGGTGCAGGACCGCCTACAGTCGCTGCGCGCCGGCTTCCAGAGCCACGTGCCCAAGCCGGTGGTGCCGGAGGAGCTGGTCGAGGTGGTTGCCAGCATCATCCATCTCCGAAGGCCCTAGCGGACGCCGATGCATCCCGGCTCGCTGCGTTTCTCGTCGCTTGCGTACAACGACGTACGCGGCGCTCCTCGCGCCTTGCGATCCGGGCGCCTCGGCGTCCGCCCAAACCGACGAGACGCGTTCCCGAAGGAGCCGTGAGCGAGCCTGCCCGCGCGTTCGTGGTGATCCCCGCTTACAACGAAGGCGAGCGGGTGGCCGCCGTGGTGGCCCAGGTCGCGCGCCAGGTGCCCGCGGACCACATCGTGGTGGTGGACGACGGCTCGCGGCCGCGGGTGGACGCGGCCGCGCTCGGCGGCGCCCGCGTGGTGCGCCACGCGATCAACCTCGGCAAGGGGATGGCCCTGCGCACCGGCTGCGAGAAGGCGCTCGCGCTCGGCGCCGAGGCGGTCGTGCTGATGGACGGCGACGGCCAGCACGAGCCGCGGGAGATCCCCCGGCTCCTGCGCGCGCTCGACGACGTGGACATCGCATTCGGCGCGCGCGAGATGGACCTGCGCGTCCCCTGGGTCCGGCTCGCCGGCAACCGCGTGCTCAACGCGTGGACGCGCGCGCTCTTCGGCCTGGACCTGCGGGACATCTGGTGCGGGTATCGCGCCTTCCGCGCCGAGGCGTTCCCGGCCGTGCGCTGGGACACCAGCGACTACGCCGCGGACGTGGAGATGGCGGTGCGGGCCGGCCGCGCGAAGCTGCGCCGGGTCGAGGTGCCGATCGGGGCGATCTACCACGACGCCTACAAGGGCGTGACGATCCTGGACGGCCTGCGGCTGCTGGTCCAGCTGGCCGCCTGGCGGCTCACGCTCTAGGACGCCCGAGTGCTCCAGCTCCAGGTCCTCAGCGTGCTGTTCGCGCTCGCCATGGTCTACTGGACCTGGAGCAGCTACCGCCGCCGCACGATCCGCCTGGGCGAGCTGGCGCTGTGGCTCGGCGTCTGGAGCGCGTTCGTGCTGGCGGTGCTGCTGCCGCAGTCCGTGTCCGTCTTCGTGCAGCGCCTGCGCGTGAACCGGGTCATGGACCTCTTCATGATCCTCGGGTTCATGCTGGTCTGGGTGGTGCTCTTCCTGAACCACCTGGAGCTGCGCCGCGTGCAGAGGCGCCTCCAGGACCTCGTGCGCGAGCTGGCGCTGCGGCAGGACGACCCTCGTTGAAGATCCTGCTGGTCACGCCGTACTTCCTGGACTCGTTCGCGGGCAAGATCTCGATGGGCAGCGCGGTGATGGCCGCGCGGCAGCTCTCGCGCCGGCACCAGGTGACCGTGCTCACCACCGGCCGCGCGCAGCCGGTGGAGAGCCTCTCGCCCTCGCTGACCGTGCTCAGCGCGCCCGGCTTCCTGGTGCCCGATCCCGTCAACTACGTGATCTCGCCCGCGCTGCTCCGGCGCGCGGTGCGCTTCATCCGCCGCGAGCGGCCGGACCTGGTGCTGGTCAGCAAGTTCATGTTCTTCACCAGCCTCTCCGTGCTGGTGGCGCGCGCGCTGGGCAGGCCGGTCGTGCTCGTGACCGACACCTACCCCGGCATCAACTGGTTCCCGCGCAGCCGGCCGGTGGCGGCGGTGATGTGGCTCTACGCGCGGCTGGTCGGCGTGCCGCTGCTGCGCGCGGCCAGCAAGGTCGTGCTGCTGCACGAAGGGCTGGAAGAGGTCGCGCGCCGGTACCGGCTCGACTACGAGGTGATCCACAACGGCACGGACCTGTTCGAGGCGGACGCCGCGCTGCCCGCGCGGGACCTGGAGAAGCCGCCGGGCGAGGTGTGGATCGGGTACGTGGGGCGCCTGCAGAGCGTCAAGGGCCCCGACTTCCTGCTGCGCGCGGCGGCCGAGCTGCACGCGCGCCACCCGCACGTGCGCACGTTCTTCGTCGGCGCCACCGGCCCGCGCGCGCTCGAAGAGGCGGCGGGCGCGCGTTTCCTCGGGTTCCGCCGCGACGTCTACGCGGTGCTCCGGCGGATGGACGTGTTCTGCCTGCCGTCGCTCTCCGAAGGCCTGCCCAACGCGCTGATGGAGGCGATGTCGGTGCGCTGCGCCTGCGTGGCCAGCCGCGTGGGCGGGGTCGAGGCCCTCCTCGAGCACGAGGGCAACGGGCTGCTCGTGCCGCCCGGGGACGTGGGCGCGCTGGCCGCGGCGCTCGAGCGGCTCGTCACCGACGCGGCGCTGCGCCGCCGGCTCGGCGACGAGGCGCGCCGCACCATCGAGGAGCGCTTCGACTGGGCGCGGATCGCGGACGCGTACGAGCGCCTGTTCGCGCGCGTGCTCTCGGGCGCGCCCGCCGCGGTTCCGGAGCCCTACAAGAGGTAGGTGACGAGCCGCTCCACCGCCGGCGCGCCCTGCGCGCCGTAGGCCACGCGCGCGCGGTCCTCGGGGTCCATGCCGCCCAGCAGCCGGTAGACCAGCAGGAACGCGACCGCCGCCGCCGCGCCCGCCAGGGCCAGGCCGCCCCAGTCGCCGGGACGCGGCGCCACCGCCAGCGCGGCCGCGGTGGCGGCGGCGGACGCGGCCGCCACCTTCGCGGCGAAGGCGGCGGGGAAGCGCAGCCCCAGCGCGCGCCCGCCGGCGACGAGCAGCACGACCGCGGACAAGAGGCGCGCGACGCCGTACGTGAAGGCGGCCGCCACCAGCCCGGCGCGCGGCAGGACCAGCGCCACCCCCGCCACCCCGGCCAGCATCGGCAGCTTCGAGAGGAGCACGGGCCGGTAGCGGCCGCGGGTCAGCAGCGGCGCGAGCAGCGACGAGTAGACCGCGTACTCGACGAACAGGAAGGGCACGAACGCGCGCAGGATCGGGCCGGCCTCGAGGTAGCGCTCCGAATAGACGAGCGCGACGAGCGGCCCGGCCAGCGCGCTCAGCAGCGCCGCGGCGGGCAGGCAGGCGAGCAGCATCACGCACAGGTACAGCCTGGCGGCGGTGCCGGTGTCGGCGGGCCGCTCCGCCTCCACCGACGCGAACAGCGGCAGGGTCAGCCCGGAGAAGGGGATCGAGATCGCCGCGATCACGCGCGCGGCGAACTCGCCCGCCACCGCGAACGCGGCCACGTCGGCGCGCGTGCCCATCGCCGCGACGAAGAAGATGATGAAGCCGGTGCTGTTGAGGTGGCTGGCCAGCTTCTCGACGTACGACACGCCGGCGAACCGCGCGGCTTCGCCGCGCAGCCCGGAGGGGAGCGCCGCCGGTCGCGCGGCGCCTGGCGGCCGCGTGCGGCGCAGCGCGGCCCCCGAGAAGAGCGTGAGGTCGACCAGGCTCGCGGCGCAGACCGCGGCCAGGATCCCGTTGACCCCGAGCCCGGCCGAGACCGCGCCGATCAGCAGCAGCGGGTGGGCGAGGCCCACGGCGATCCGCGCGAGCCCCACCGATCGCCGGTCGAGCAGCCCGGAGAGGAAGTACTCGTGGAGCCGCGCCAGGCCCTGCGCCGCGAGCGCGGCCAGCAGCAGCGCGAGCCCCGGGCCTTCGAAGGGCAGCGCGCGCCGGACGGCGGGCAGGCGCCAGGCGACGGCGAAGGCGAGCGCGGCGAGGGCCACGGCGCCCACGCGCACCGCGGACACCCGCCAGAGGAAGTGCCGCAGCGCCGCGGTGCCGGAGGCGCGCAGCACCGGCGTGTAGCGGCTGACCATCGGCATCAGCCCCAGGTCGCTCCAGAGCAGCAGCGAGGTGAGCGCCGCCATGGCCAGGCCGTAGAGCGCGTACTGCTCCACGCTGAGCCGGCGCGCCACCAGCGCGGACGCGGCCAGCGCCACCACCGCCTGCAGCGGGATCAGCGCGACGTTCCACAGCAGCGCGCGCGACGCCTGCGCGGCGAGGCCCGGCCCCGGGCGGCTCACGGGCGCGCCCGCGCGCGGGCGCGCTCGAGCACGTCGAGCGTGCCCTCGAGGTACGCCGGCCAGCTCTCGCGCGCCCGCCGCTCCGCGGCCTCGCAAAGCCGCGCGCGCTCGCCGGGCGCTCCGTGGAGCGCGACGAGCGCGGAGGCGATCCCTTCCGGGGACGCGTCTTGGACCAGCCGCCCGCAGCGGCCGTCCTCGAGCACCTCGCGGTTGCCGCCGACGTCGGTGGCCACCACCGCCGCGCCCGCCTGCATCGCCTCCAGCAGCACGTGCGAGAAGCCCTCGTGCGTGGAGACGAGCGCGAACACGTGGCTGGCGCGAAGGTGCTTCATCACCTCCGCGCGGGAGAGGCGGCCCGTGAACCGGACGCGCTCGGCCAGGCCGCGCTCGGTGGCGAGCGCGCGCAGGCGCCCGCCGGTCGTGACGACGGCGAGCTGCGCAGCGTCGTCGAGCGCCGTTTCGAACGCCGACAGCGTCTCTTCAGTGTTGCCGCTGTGGCTGCAGGCGACGGCCAGGGTCGATTCGCCGAGGTAGGGTGGCGGGTCGTATCCCCGCGCCACGTCTACCTGCTTGCGGCCCGAAATTGCGGAGAGGGCGCGGACGACGTCGCCGGCGATGGCGGAGCCACCCATACCCAGCACGAGCATTTCACGGGCCCCGCGATAGCGGTCGGGCAGCTC
>DATBIZ010000559.1:0-4350 GCA_036556645.1 Vicinamibacteria bacterium
GCCCTCGACCGCGAGGTGTTCGGCGCCGATCGCGCGCACGTCCTGCGCTGGGCGTCGTCGCAGCTCGACCCGTGGCGGCTGGCGCCGGACGCGCCGTCCGGCTACTGCTTCGGCCGCCTGGGCGAGCACTCGCGCCACGTCGGCCCGATCGTGGCGGACGACGTCGCGGGCGGGGGGGCGCTCGTGGCCTCCGCGCTGGCCGGCGTCACCGGCCGCGTGATCGTGGACGCCTCCGCCGACGCGCCCGGCTGGATCGCCGCGCTGGAAGCGATGGGCTTCCGCGAGCAGCGTCCCCTCTACCGCATGTACCGCCACGGTGCCCGCCCGCCGGGGCAGCCCGCGCGGCAACTCGCGATCTTCGGGCCCGAGTTCGGCTGAGCACCCAACGGGTTCATCGCGGGTTGTCTCATCGCGATCCGAGCTCGCCGAGCGTCCTCTTCACGTCGGGCTGGTTCGGATCCAACCGCAGCGATTCGCGGAAGGCCTCCGCCGCGCCGCGGGGGTCGCCGGCGGCCATGCGGGTCAGGGCGAGGCCGTTGAGCGCCATCGTCGAGCGCGGGCCGGCTTCGAGCGCGCGCTCGAAGAACGGGAGGGCTTCCGCGGGACGGCCGCCCGAGGCGAGCGCGCCGGCCAGGTAGAGCAGCGCCTCGCCGTTGGCCGGCTCGCGCTCGACCGCGCGCCGGAAGAGGGCCAGCGCTTCGTCGCGGCGGCCGGCGCGCATGCGAAGCACGCCGAGCTTGGTCATCGCGCCGGCGTCGGCGGCGTCCACCTCGAGGATGCGGCCGTACCGGGCGGCGGCGTCCTCGGCCCGGCCTTCGAGCAGCGCGAGGTCGCCCAGTCCCCGCAACGCCTCGATGTGGTCGGGCACCAGCGCGAGCACGCGCTGGTAGGCGGCGCGGGCCTCCGCGTTCTTCCCCTCCTTGATGTGGACCTCGGCCAGCGAGAGCCAGGGCTGCGCGAAGCGCGGGTTCTCGCCCGCCGCCTCTTGCAGCACCTGGGCGGCCTCGGCGAGCCGTCCGGCGAAGCGCAGGTTGTCGCCGAGCACGACGGCGTCCTCGGCGCTGAGCGCGCCCTCCTTCTCGAGCCGCCGCAGCTCGGCGATCGCGCGCTGGTGCTGCCGCGCGGACGCGTAGGCGACGGCGAGCGTCCGCCGCGCCATCAACAGGCCGGGGTCCTCGGAAAGCACCGCGCTCAGCTCGCGGATCGCGGTGGGCGGGTCGGTGCGCGCGACCGACATGCCGCGGTTCAGGCGCGGCATCAGGCGCACGCCGTCCTTGGGGTCGCGCAGCGTGGTGCCGGCCCCGCCCGCGCCGGGCGCGCGGCCGCCGCCGAGATAGCCGAGCGCGGCCAGGCGCTCCGCGGTCACCGCGTCCACCTGCGCCGCCGCCGCGCGCGCGGGCCGCGAGAGCATCGCCTTGAGCCGCGCGCGCAGCTCTTCCGCGCGCGCAGGCTCGCGCGCCATCAGGTTCGCCGCCTCGCCCGGGTCGGCCGCGAGGTCGTACAGCTCGGGCCGGGGCGCCTCGATCAGCTTGTAGGTGGACGTGCGCAGCGCGAAGAGCGGCGCCCAGCCGAACTCGCGCTCCGCGTACACGGACTCGGCGTAAGCCGGCGCGTCCACCATCGTCCTGCCGAGCACCGCCGGCCGCAGCGAGCGGCCTTCGAGGTCCTTCGGCACGCTCAGTCCGGCGTGGTCGAGCAGCGTCGGCAGCACGTCCACCCCGCGCGCGACGGTCCGCGGCACCGTGCCCGCCGGTACGCCAGGGCCGGCCACGATCCAGGGGACCTTCAGCGTGGCGTCGTAGACGAACAGGCCGTGCGTGCCCTCGCCGTGCTCGCCGAGCCCCTCGCCGTGATCCGCGGTCACCAGCACGAGCGTGCGCGCGAGCGCGGCCTCGTCGCCGATCCCCCGCAGCAGCCGCGCGACCTGCGCGTCCACGAACGCGATCTCGCCGTCGTAGGGAGAGGCGCGGAAGCGCGCGGCCAGCTCTCCCGGCGGCTCGTAGGGCGCGTGCGGGTCGTAGTAGTGGACCCAGAGGAAGAACGGACGGCCGTCCGTCGCCGTGCCGAGCCAGCGCAGCGCGGCGTCGGTGGTCGCGTCGGCCAGCCGCTCGACGTAGGGCGTGCGGCGCGGGTCGTTGCCCTTGGGGAGGTGGTCGTCGTAGGCCTCGAAGCCGCGGTTGAACCCGAAGCGCCGGTCGAGCGGGAAGCCGGACACGAACGCGGCGGTGCGGTATCCGGCCCGGCCGAACGTCTCGGCCGCGGTCGGCACCTCGGACGGGAGCACGTAGCCGCCGTTGTCGCGCACGCCGTGGGCGATCGGCGTGAGGCCGGTGAGGATCGACGCGTGCGACGGGCCCGTGAGCGGCACGTGCGCGACCGCGGTCTCGAAGCGGGCGCCGCGCGCAGCGAGCCGGTCCAGGGTGGGCGTGACCGCCGCCGCGTGCCCGTACGCACCGAGGCGGTCGGCCCGCAGCGTGTCGATGGTGGCGAGGAGGACGCTCGGCCGGGGGGCGGCGGCACGCTCCGGCCCTCCCGCCTTCCCGCAAGCAGGGAGGACGGCGAGAAGGACGACGATGGCCGCGCGCCCGATCGGCGTCAGGTGAACCCGCAAGGGATGGGAAGAGCTTAACAGCGCCCGGGACGGGCACAAGGGTACGAACCGGTTGACAGACCGGCGAAACAAAAGGTATAGAAAGCCAACTCACTATCGTTTCCTTTCGAATCGTCCGCGCGGCGGGGCCGGAGGCTTGCGGCCGCCGAGGAGGCAAGAAGACATGCGAGCACGGGCCCTACTCGTGGCGCTCCTGGCCCTCGCCGGCGTCGCCGGGACCGTCCGCGCCCAGTCGTTCCTGGGCACGATCCGCGGCACGGTCGTTGACCCCCAGGGAGCGGCGGTGGCGGGGGCGTCCGTCCTGGCCGTGGACGAGACGACCGGCGTCCCACGCGCGGTGGAGACCGACGCGGAGGGCCGCTTCGAGGCCACCAACCTGCGCCCCGGCCGCTACCGGGTCGAGGTGATCACGTCCAGCTTCAAGAAGTACCAGCAGACGGGGGTGGTCGTGCCGGCGGCCGGCGTCGCGCGCGTGGACGTCCGGCTGGACCTGGGGGGGCTGACCGAGACGGTCACCGTCTCCGCCGAAGGCACGAACAACATCACGCTGGAGAGCCAGGCCATCTCGCGCGGGCTCGACGAGCAGCAGCTCCGCGACCTGCCCCGCAGCAGCCGCGACATCCAGTCCTTCCTGCTCCTGAACCCCAACGTGGTGGGCGGCACCGACGACATGCAGTTCCTGGGCGGGAAGACGTACGGCGTGTCCTACCTGCAGGACGGCCAGGCCTCCACCAACGCGATCTTCGGGACGATCGGGAACTCGGCGCCCGGCCTGGACGCGATCGCCGAGCTGCAGGTGCTCTCGAACTCGTACAGCGCAGAATACGGCGGCCTGGCCGGCGTGGTGGTGACGACCAAGCGCGGCGCCAACGCCTACCGCGGCAGCGCGTTCTACGACTTCAACGAGGACGGGTTGAACGCGCTCACCTACAACCAGAAGCTCTCCGGCGTCGAGCGCGGCGATCCCCTCTCCGACACCAGGCACCACCGCTGGGGCGCGAGCCTGGGCGGTCCGCTGAAGACCGGCAAGACGTTCTTCTTCGCGAACTACGAGGGCTCCAACCAGAAGGCGATCTTCGGCGGCGGGCGCGCCACCGTCCCCACCGAGGCGATGCGCAACGGCGACTTCCGCGGCACGTCCATCCGCCCGCGCGATCCCCTCACCGGGCAGGCGTTCCCGGACCAGGTCATCCCGGCGGGCCGCATCGACCCCGCCGCGCGCAACATCATGAACTTCTTCTGGCCGCTTCCGAACCAGCCGGGGTCCATCAACGGCGGATACGGCGTCTTCCAGGAGTTCGTGCCGATCACCCAGGACCGCCACCGCGCCGACCTGCGGCTCGACCACGAGGCGACGAAGAACGATTCGATCTTCCTGCGGGGGAGCTACCAGTTCCGCGATCCCCAGGCCGTCACCTTCGAGGCGGGCAACGCGCTCACGAACCTGCCCTACCTGAAGCGCTCGCTGAACACCGCCTCGGCGGTGGCGGGCTGGACGAAGATCCTGTCCACCACCGTGGTCAACGAGTTCCGCGTCGGCTACAACTACGACAAGTCGGACCGGGAGAGCAATTACCTGGCCGCGGACGTGAGCCGGCAGCTCGGGCTGGAGCCGGCGCCCAGCCTCGGGGGGGACCGCCATGGCTTCCCGCAGATCCAGTTCACCACCGGGACCTTCCGGCCCGGGAACATCACCGACCAGGGGCGCAACGTCGACCGCACGCTGAAGCAGAACGCGC
>DATBIZ010000560.1:0-7339 GCA_036556645.1 Vicinamibacteria bacterium
GCCTCCGACCGCACCGTCTTCAAGTCGCTGGGCCTGGCCGTCGAAGATCTGGCCGCCGCGCGCGTGGTCTACGCCCGGGCGGTGGCCGCGGGGGCCGGCACCTGGGTGGACCTCGGCGGCGAACGGCTGCCGCCGACCTAACCCGCCTCCGGCACCGGGGACGCCGTGGGCTGCGCCCGGACCTCGGTGCGGCAGGAGGGGCAATAGGCCCATTCGGCCTGCAGCGGATAGCGGCAGGTAGGGCAGATCGCCCGCGAGAGATCGCGGCCGCAGTGCGGGCAGAACGCGCCGTCGGCGACCTCTCGCGCGCAGCCGGGACAGGTGAGGGTCGGCCGCTCCTCCGGCCGCGCGATCAGGTAGACGATCAGGCCGACGGGCCCCGACAGCACGGTCAGGAACGCGAAGAGCGGAGCACGGCGGACGCCGCGCTCGCGCGCGTCCACGTACACCCAGGTCGGGAGCAGGATCCACAGGAAGACGAGCGAGAAGACCGCGGTGGCGCCCCCCACCGCGGCGACGAACTCGGCCGGCTCCTCCTCGCGATGCCGCTCGGGCGCGGGCGCGCGCTTGAGGTAGAGGCTGCCCAGCGGGCCGCCGGTCTCCGTCTTGAGGGGGACCGAGAGGACGATGGTGCCGTTCGGCTCCCACCGGTCGAGCGGAAGGCGGTGGCCTCGCTCCACGAGGTCCACGCGGCCGTCCGGGCCCGCGTGGATGCTCCCGTAATCGTCTATGAAGGCCAGCAGGAAGCTCTGCCGGTCCACGAACAGGCCCTCCTTCAGCCGCGGGGTCACCTCGCGGTCGTAGATCGCGTTGAGCTTGTCGAAGGCCGAGCGCGGCACGCCGAACGAGAAGCCGCCGCCCAGGTCGGTCGCCCACACGTATTGCGCGCCGCGCGGGCGCTCCTCGAAATACCGCGACTCGACCTCGGAGGCCAGGGTCGCGTCCACGGGCAGGCGGTCGATCCGCTTGGCCACCTCGGCCAGGTACGCTCGCGACTCCTCGACGCGCTGGCGTTCGTCGGCTTCCCTCTGGTCGGCGAACCGCCGGCGGTGCTGCCGTTCGACGAGCAGCGCGACCACGCCCACGGCGATCGCGACGGCGAGGACGGTGGCCGCCGCCGCCGCCATCCGCGCGATCAGCCTCTTCTTGGCCGGCATCAGGACCTCCCGTGCGATTCGAGGATCAGGACGGGCGCGACCGCGAGCGTGACCAGCGCCCCCACACAGACGACCGCGAAGACCGAGACGGACAGGCCCAGCAGGTCTCCGATGAGCGAGCCCGCGAAGGGTCCCGGCACGACCCCGGCCGCGGCCAGCCGGTCCGCGACCGCGCGGACGGCCCACCATCCCGTGAGCAGCGCCGCCCCGCCGGGCACCGCGGCGCGCGCCCACTCGGCCCGCCGCGCGTGGATGGGCTGCACCAGCGCCACCCGCGCGAGCACGCGCTCGAGCCCGTCGGCCGGGGGCGCCTCCTCGGCGCCGACGGCCAGCGCGGACTCGAGCCGGCGCACCTCGTCGAGGTCGGCGGCGCAGGACGGGCACTGGCGGACGTGCGCGGCCAGGGCCTCGCGGTCGGCGGCCGGCGCCTCGTCGAACTGCAGCTCCAGCAGCACGCTCGGCGACGGATGCTTCATCGGCCGATCCCCTGCGCGCGGCGCACGCGCGCGCGGAGCGCGATCACCGCGCGGTGGAAGCGCGACTTCAGGGTCCCGGGCGGAGCGCCCGTGACCGCGGCGATCTCCGCGAACGAGAGCTCCCGGCTGCACCGGAGCACCACCACCTCGCGCAGGTAGCCGGGCAGCGTGTGCAGGGCCTGGGCCACCAGCTCGGCCTGCCTCCGTCCGTCGAGCCCGGTCAGGAGCGGGTGCTCGCCGGCGGCGCCGTCCAGGAGCTCGAGGCCCGTCTCCTCGATCGAGACATGGGGCGTGCGCGCGCGCCGGCGCGACAGCTCGGTGCGCGCGGTGTTGACCGCGATCGCGTAGATCCACGGCCGGACGGCGCCCCGCGCCGGGTCGTGGGTGCCGGCGGCGAGCCAGACCCGCGTGAACGCCTCCTGGAGCCATTCCTCGGCCAGGGCGCGCTGGCCGGCCAGGCGCAGCAGGACCCCGAACACGGGGCGCTCGTACCGCCGGTAGAGGGCGGTGAAGGCGTCCGTGTCGCCGCCGGCGCACCGCTGCAGGAGCGCCTCGTCGGTGGCCGCGGCCGGGGCCGGCCCGCCGCTGGCGCGGGCCGTGTCGTCTTCGACACGCCCGGCCAGGAGGGCCGCAAGGGGCAACGTCAGGGTGGTGGTCGTGGTCACTGTTGCCAGGTCCTGCCCACCATTACTCCGAAACGCCCGATCCGGTTGCAGGACTCGAGCCCCCGGGCGGGCCGCCACGGCGCCGGGGCCGCGCGGTCACCCCGCCAAGTCCTTGAGTAATATGGGAACGGGTGCTAGAATTGCTGGTTTGATCAAACCCACACGGACATGCTGATCATCCACGTTTCGCAGATACCCCCCGAGGGGCTCCCCGTCCATGCCGATCTCGTCCCCTCCGAGGTCCACCTCGAGGGCGAGGAGAACTTCGAGCTGCGCCCGGGCGGGCGGCTCGACGCCGACGTGGAGCGCGGCGACGAGGACAGCGTGCACGTGCGCGGCCACCTCTCGGCGAGGGTGCGCGTGCAGTGCGGCCGCTGCCTCGAGCCCTTCGACATGCCAGTGGACCAGGACGTCGACCTGTTCTACCTTCCGCACCGCGACGGCGCCGCCGGGGCCGAAGAGGAAGAGGAGGACGTGGAGCTGAGCGACCGCGACATGGTCGTCGCGTTCTATCGCGGGAACCAGCTGGACCTGGGCCAGATGGTCCGCGAGCAGCTGTTCCTGGCCTTGCCGATGAAGCGGCTGTGCAAGGAGGCGTGCGCCGGGTTGTGCCCGACCTGCGGCATCGACCGCAACACCGGGCGCTGCGAGTGTCCGCCCGAGCCCGCGGACCCGCGCCTGGCGCCGCTGAAGGCGCTCCTGGACAGGGGCAAGTCGTGAGTTTCGCCGGGTAACCATCCGGACCCGTAAAACACCGAGACGGGCCGCGCGGAGAACGGCGCCGGCGACCGTCCGCAAGGAGCACCGATGCCGAATCCCAAGCGACGTCATTCGAAGGCCCGCCGCGACCGCCGCCGGGCGCACGACCACCTGAAGGCGCCGGCCCTGAGCCTGTGCCCGAACTGCCACGAGCCCAAGATGCCGCACCGCGTGTGCCCGCACTGCGGCCACTACAAGGGCAAGCCGGTGATGGCGGTGGAGGAGGTCTGAACATCCCCCCCGGCGCGCCGCGCGTGGCCGTGGACGCCCTCGGGGGCGATCACGGGCCGCGGGTGGTGGCCGAGGGTGTCGTGGCCGCGTGCCGCGAGCTGGGCGTGCGGGTGCAGCTCGTGGGCCCGCAGCCGATCGTCGCGGAGGAGCTGCGCCGCGCGGGCGGGACGGGCCTGCCCATCGAGCTGGTGGATGCGCCGGAAGAGGTCGGCATGGCCGAGGCCGTCACGCGCGCCACCCTGAAGAAGCGCTCGTCCATCCGGGTGGGCCTCGAGCTGGTGCGCGACGGCCACGCGGACGCGTTCTTCTCCGCGGGCAACACCGCGGCCTGCTGGACCATCGCCAAGCTGACCCTGGGCACGCTCGAGGAGGTGGACCGCCCGGCCCTGGCCGCGATCATGCCGCGGCCGGACGGCCGCACCGTGATCCTCGACGTGGGGGCCAACGCGAGCTGCAAGGCCCGCCACCTCGAGGAGTTCGCGGTGATGGGCAAGATCTACGCCTCCGCGGTGCTGCGGGTGGCCAACCCGCGCGTCGGGCTGATGAGCATGGGCGAGGAGGAGACCAAGGGCGACGACCTCACGCGCGAGGTCCACGAGGTGCTGAAGGGCTCCACCCTGAACTTCCTCGGCAACGTCGAGGGCGGCGACGTGTTCAGCGGCCGGGTGGACGTGATCGTGATGAGCGGCTTCACCGGCAACGTCACCCTGAAGGTCAGCGAGAAGCTGGCCGAGACCATGATGAGGCTGGTCCGCGAGGAGCTGATGCGCAACCCGCTGCGGCGGCTGGGGGCCGCGCTCTCGCGCGGCGCCTTCGAGGCGGTCAAGCTCCGCATCGACCCGGCCGAATACGGCGGGGCGCCGCTGCTGGGGGTGAAGGGCTGCTGCGTGATCGGCCACGGCCGCTCCAACGCGCTCGCGGTCAAGCACGGCGTGCGCGCGGCCGCCGAGTTCTTCACCAGCGGCGTCAACGAGCGGATCGAGGCGGAGCTGCGCGCGCTCAGCGCGCGCAAGGAGCCGCACCCGGCGGCCGAGCACGGATGAGCCTCGCCTTCCTGTTCCCCGGCCAGGGCTCGCAGAAGGTCGGAATGGGGAGGGCGCTGGCGGAGACCACGCCGGAGGCGGCCCGCGTCTTCGAGACCGCCGACGCGGCGCTGGGCGAGCCCCTCTCGCGGCTCTGCTTCGAGGGGCCCGAGGAGGAGCTGCAGCTCACCGCCAACACGCAGCCGGCGATCCTGGCCATGAGCATCGCCGCCGCGCGGTGCCTGGCCGCGCGCGGCGTCACCCCCGACTGGGTGGCCGGCCACAGCCTGGGGGAGTATTCGGCCCTGGTGGCCGCGGGCACGCTCGACCTGGCGGACGCGGTGCGCACCGTCCGGCGCCGCGGCCAGTACATGCAGGAGGCCGTGCCCGTGGGCGTAGGCGCCATGGCGGCGATCCTCGCCCTCGAGCTGTCCAGGGTCGAGGAGGCCTGTCGCGCCGCCGCGGACGGGCAGGTGGTCGCGCCCGCGAACATCAACGGGCCCGGCCAGGTGGTGATCGCGGGCCACGCGGCGGCGGTGGACCGTGCGATCTGGGCCTGCAAGGCGGCGGGCGCCAAGCGCGCGGTGCGGCTGGCGGTCTCCGCGCCGTTCCACTGCTCGCTGATGATGCCCGCCCAGCGGCGCCTGGCCGCCGACCTCGAGGCGCTGGCCTTCGGCGACCCGCGCGTGCCGCTGGTCAGCAACGTGGACGCCCGGCCGGTGCGCGGCGCGGTCCAGGCGCGCGAGGGGCTGGTGCGCCAGGTGTCGTCGCCGGTGCGCTGGCAGGAGTGCGTCGAGGCGCTGGTGGGGGAGGGCGTGGACACGTTCGTCGAGGTCGGGCCGGGCACCGTGCTCGCGGGCCTGGCCAGGAAGATCGCGCCCGGCGCGCGGATCCTGAGCGTGAACGACCCCGAGACGCTGGAGGCGGCGGCGGCCGCGGTCGGCGCCCGCGCCGCGGAGGACCGATGACCGGCGAGCTGGACGGGCGCGTGGCGCTGGTGACCGGCGCTTCGCGCGGCATCGGACGCGCGATCGCGCGCGAGCTGGCCGCGCGCGGCGCGACCGTGCTGCTCGGCGCGCGCGACCGGGAGAAGCTCGCGCTCACCGTGTCGGAGATCGTGGCCGCGGGCGGCCAGGCCCTCCCCGTGCCGCTCGACGTGGCCGACCGCGCCTCGGTCGAGTCGGCCTTCGAGGCGGTGCTGAAGGCGCACGGAAGGCTCGAGCTGCTGGTCAACAACGCCGGCATCACGCGCGACCAGCTCCTGCTGCGCATGAAGCCCGAGGACTGGCAGCAGGTCATCGACACCAACCTCACCGGCGCCTTCGCCTGCACGCAGGCCGCGCTGCGGCCGATGCTGAAGCAGCGCTTCGGGCGGATCGTGAACGTGACCTCGGTGGTGGGCCTCACCGGCAACGCCGGCCAGGCCAACTACGCGGCCAGCAAGGCCGGCCTGGTCGGGTTCACGAAGTCCGTCGCGCGCGAGGTGGCCTCGCGCTCGATCACCGTGAACGCGGTGGCGCCGGGCTTCATCGAGACCGACATGACCGCGGCCATGACGGACAAGGCGCGCGAGGCCGTGTCGGCGCAGATCCCGCTCGGCCGCGTCGGGCGCCCGGAGGACGTGGCGGCGGCGGTCGCCTTCCTGCTCTCGGACGGCGCGGCCTACATCACGGGCCAGGTGCTGTCGGTGGACGGCGGTTTCCACATGTAGTTTCCCCGCGACCGGCGTATAGAATGCGGGGAAGGACAAAGGCATCGTTTTCAAGCGGGATCCCGCCCCGGGATCCCCGGAGGAGCTCCATGGAGCCTGTTTCGGATCGCGTGAAGAAGATCATCGTGGACCAGCTCGGAGTCGAGGAGGACCTCGTCACGCCCGAGGCGTCCTTCGTGGACGACCTGGGCGCGGACAGCCTCGACACCGTCGAGCTGGTCATGGCCCTCGAAGAGGAGTTCGGGATCGAGATCCCCGACGAGGACGCCGAGAAGATCACGCGCGTGAAGGAAGCCGTCGAATACATCGACAAGCACGGGGAGAAGGCCAAGAAGTAGCGCCCGCGGCGGGTGCTGCCCGCCGGGACCCGGGAGGCGAGAGCGAGAGTGCAGACGCGCAGGGTGGTGGTGACGGGCATCGGCCTGGTGTCGCCGCTGGGGCTGGACACGGCGACCACGTGGAAGGGCCTGCTCGCCGGGTGCTCGGGGGTGGGGCCGCTGACCCTCTTCGACGCCTCGCAGTTCTCCACCCGCTTCGCCGCCGAGGTGAAGGGCTTCGATCCCCTGAACTGGGTGGAGAAGAAGGAAGTCAAGAAGATGGACCGCTTCATCCAGTTCGCGGTGGCGGCGGCCGACGTCGCGATCGCGGACGGCGCGCTCGACCTCGACCGGACCGACCGCGACATGGTCGGCGTCTATATCGGCAGCGGCATCGGCGGGTTCGCCACCATCGAGCGCGAGCACAGCGAGCTGCTCAAGGGCGGCCCGCGCAGGATCAGCCCGTTCTTCATCCCCTCCGCGATCGTGAACCTGGCCTCGGGCTGGGTGTCCATCCGCACCGGCGCGCGCGGGCCGAACTCGGCCACGTGCACCGCGTGCACCACCAGCGCGCACGCGGTGGGGGACTCCTACCGCCTGATCCAGCGCGGCGAGGCGGACGTGATGATCGCGGGCGGGGCGGAGGCCGCCCTCACCCCCCTGGGCGTGGGCGGCTTCTGCGCCATGCGCGCCCTGTCCACCCGCAACGACGATCCCGCCCACGCCTCGCGCCCGTTCGACCGCGACCGCGACGGGTTCGTGATGGGTGAGGGGTCCGGCATCCTCGTGCTCGAGGAGCTCGAGCACGCCAAGCGGCGCGACGCGCGCATCTACTGCGAGGTGGTCGGCTACGGGATGTCGAGCGACGCGTACCACATCTCCGCGCCCAGCGAGAACGGCGAGGGCGCCTACCAGGTGATGCGCCGCACCCTGAAGGACGCGGGGGTGGACCCGTCCGTGGTCGGCTACGTCAACGTGCACGGCACGTCCACCCCGCAGGG
>DATBIZ010000561.1:0-15075 GCA_036556645.1 Vicinamibacteria bacterium
GACGGCGCCGAGCAGCGGTCGCCGCACCACGAACGCCGGCAGCGCGCCCCGGCGGCCGTCGCCGCCATGGCCGACCAGGTACAGCGGCTGGTGCCCGTACGCGCGCCCGATCGCCTCGCGCCAGGCGGGGGCGTGGGCGACGTGCCCGTCGCGCGCGCCGTCCACCGCCGCGGACCACCCCGTGAGACGCTCGGCCGGCTCCACCCGCCGGACCTCGACGTCCACCGTCTCCACGACGGCGGCGGCGGCGGCGATCACAGGCCCGGCGCTCCCGCCGCCGCGGCCGCGGCCACCCCGATGTGGCGCGGCGGCGCGGTCTCCATCGCGAGGACGTCGCGCGCGGCGCCGAAGCGGAACCGCGCCAGCAGCCCGGCGAGCTTGGCTTCTTCGCGCTCGATCCCCACGTAGAGGCGGAAGCGGTGGGCCCAGCGCATGTCCGGCCGCGGCTGGCCTTCGTCGAGCTCCCACGGGTGCACGTAGAACATCACCGGCCGGCGTTCGACCCGGTTCACGTGGCGCAGCCCGGCGCAGGTGACCGCGAGCGGCGCCAGGCGGAAGTAGCCGCCCCCGCCGATCGGCAGGTTGAGCCCCAGCGCCCGCGCGGTGCCGATCGGGAACTCGATCAGGCGCTGGCCGCCCTCGCGGCACACCTCGTAGGGGAAGCGCGGCGCGTCGGGCTGGCCGTAGCGGTCGTGCAGGATCGGGTGGGTGCTGGAGTCGTAGCGGAAGCCCTCCTCGAGCAGGATCCGGTAGGCCCACGATTGTGCGGGTCCGATGGAGAAGTTCGGGGCGCGGTAGCCGACGATCGCCGCGCCGAGGGCGTCCTCGATCCGCGCCTTGGCCCGGCGCAGGTCGGCGCGGAACTCGCCGGCCGTCATCGTGCTCACGCTGTCGTGCCGGTCGCTGTGGCAGCCCACCTCGTGGCCGGCGGCGGCGATCCGGCGCACCATCGCCCCATGGCGCTCCGCCACCTCGCCGACGACGAACCAGGTGGCGTGCGCGCGGTGCGCGCTCATCAGCGCGAGCAGGCGGTCCACGTTGCGCTCCACCCGGCTCGCGAGCGGCAGGTCGGTGCGGCCGCGGGTGGCGCGCCGGAAGATGTCGGCGTGGTAGTGCTCCTCGACGTCCACGCTCAGGGCGTTGGTGATCATCTGTGGTCTCCTCGGTGGTCGGGGTGCGGCGGGCGGCTCAGCGGCCGGCGGCGGGCGGCAGGGCGGCCAGGCGCTCGGACGGGCTCCACATCGCGATGCGCTCGCCGCGCAGGAAGCGCACCCAGGCCAGCAGCACGCCCAGGTTCGCGACGAGCAGGTAGGCGGGGATCCTCAGCGCGGGCGCGCCGGTCCGCGCGCCGGCCAGCGCGGCCGCGTAGAAGGCCCCCTGCAGGGCGAGGAGGGCCGCGTACAGGGGCGAGGTCAGCGCCAGCGCCGCGCTTGCGACCAGCGCGACGGCCATCGCGTGCGGCACCAGCCAGCGGCAGAGCTTGTGGCTGGCGAGCTGCCAGGCGAACAGCCCGTGACGCAGCGGGTTGAGCAGGCCACGGCTCGACCAGAGCACGTGCAGCCCCCGCACCACCGTGCGGACCTTGCGCTGGAACTCGCGGCGCTCGTCGGCGATGTTGCGGTAGTAGCCGGCGCTGCGCGTGGCCAGCACGCCGCGAAGGCCCATGTCCACCGCGCTCAGGAGCGTGTGGAAGTCGCTCTGCCGGTCCGCGGCGAAGCGCGCGCAGACCTCGCGGCGCGCGGCGAAGAACGAGCCGCTGAGGCCGACCAGGCTGTTGACCCGGCTCTCGAGCCCGCGCAGCCACATCTCGTAGCGGACGTAGGCCCCTTCGCCGCTGGCGCGGCCCTGGCCGTCCACGAACCGGTCCACGCTGCTCGCGCAGCCCACCGACGGGTCGGCGAACTCCGCGACCAGCGTCGCCACGCCGTCGGGGCGCAGCGCGGTGGCCACGTCGGAGAAGACGAGGATCTCGCCGGAGGCGGAGGCGATGGCCTGCTGCTGCGCGGCCTCCTTGCCCTGGCGGCGGGCCAGCCGGACCAGGCGCACGCGCGGCTCGTACGCGCGGACGATCGCGTCGGTGCCGTCGGTCGAGCAATCCGAGGCGACGATCACCTCGAGCGCGTCCGCCGGGTACTCCTGGGCGAGCGTGTTCTCGATCTTCTCGCGGATGCGCGCCGCCTCGTCGTGGGCCGTGACGATGAACGACACGCGCGGGGTCCAGCCCGGCGCCGGTGCCGGCGGCGCGGGCCGGCGGCGGACGCGCGCGAGCAGCCAGAGCCCGCACGGGTAGCCGAAATAGGCGTAGGCCACGAGGGCCACCGAACACCAGAAGGCGATCTCGGCCATGGGAGAGCTCAGGAGGCGAGGCGAGCCTGCAGCGGACCGGCGAGCGCGGCCGAGGCGAAGCAGTCGGCGATCGCCTGCTTGTCCCGCTCGGACAGCCAGTGGTGGGTCGGGATCGTCACCAGCGTGCGCGCCACGCGCCGGGCCACCGGGAACCGGTCCGCGCTGCCCGTGCCCAGCTCCGGCAGGTCGGCGACCGCGGCCGGGTAGCCACGCGCGAGCCCGAGCCCACGCCGTTTTCCCCGCGCGAAGACGCGCTCGCGCTCGGCCGGGCTGGCCAGCAGCACCGGCAGCCGCAGGTAGGGATGCGCGGGCCCGGCCGGGGGCGTGAGCCCGAGCCGCCGGCTCAGCTCCGCCGCGGTGCGGCGGCGGAGACGGTTGCCGTGGACCAGCCGCCGGCGCCAGTCCCGCAAGAGGCCGGCCTTCATCCCGGACAGCCGGTGCAGCGCGATGTGGGGCGGGAACACCGTCTCGCCCAGGCGCAGGAACGGCAGCGCGGCGGGCAGCCAGTAGAAGACCGGCCGGATGAACAGCGCCATCACCGCGAGCAGGGCGAGCTCGCGGACGGACCCGGCGGCGCCGGTGGCGGGGAGGGCGGCGTGCCTGCCCGCGATCGCCTCCGCCACGTCCGCCCGGCTCGTCACGATCACCCCGCCCGATCCGCAAGTGATGTTCTTGCCGCGCCCGAGGCTGAAGATGCCGGCGTCGCCGGTCGTCCCCAGCGCGCGCCCGCCGCCCTCCGCGCCCATCGCCTGCGCGGCGTCCTCGAGCACGAACGCGCCCCGGCGCTGGCAGAGCGCGCGGGTCCTCTCCACGTCGGACGGCACGCCGAACAGGTGATGGGCCACGACGCACAGCGTCTCGGCGCCCACCGCCTGCTCGAGCTGGCGGTGGTCGAAGTCGAAGGTCCAGGGGTCGATGTCGCAGGGCACCGGCCGCAGGCCGGCGGCGAGCACCGCCGCCGGCACCGAGTAGCAGGTGTACGCGGGGATGACCACGTCACGGCGCGGCGAGAGCGCGCGCAGCGCGGCCAGCGACAGGGTGAGCGCCGCCGTCCCCGAGGAGACCAGGAACGCGTGCGCGACGCCGAAGTGCCGCGTCACCTGCTCCTCGAGCCCCTCGAGGGCGCGCGCCGGGCACGCGAGCCCGGCGAGCGCGTGCCCGAGGTCGCTCCAGTGCAGCGGCGCGGCCGCCGGGGGGAGAGTGCGTCCGATCCTCATGGGCGCGGCTCAGTAGATGTCGAACGCATCGAGCCACACCGCGTTCGGCACCGGTGCGCCCGCGGGCTCGCCGTTGCGGCCGGAGAGCTCGACCTCCAGCGTGTGGTCCACGCCGGCGGCGAGGCCGTTGGCCGCGTACAGCACCGCCTGGAACTCCTCCTGGGAGGCGACCGGGACCTGCGTGTCCACGGTGGCCACCAGGACGCCGTCGAGCGAGATGCGCGCGACGCCGGTGCTGAAGCCGCGCCGGCCCAGCACGCGCACGGAGGTCCCGCGGAAGCGGTACGTGGCCTTCGTGCCCGCCGTCGCCGTCCCCGTGGACGCGTGCGAGCCCATCGAGAACTCGCCGCTGTCGAACGGGAACCGGCTGCCGCGGGTCCAGTCGGTCGGGTTGGTGTAGGTGACGGCCGGATCGTTCTCCTGGACGCGCGTCACCAGCGCCGCGGCCGCCGGCGCGCTCACGTCGAACGCGTCGACGATCACGACCGCGGCGCCGGCGGCCGGGTTCTTCTCGCCGGTCACCAGGATGCGGAGCGTGTGCGGGCCATCGGGGAGGCTCCCCGTCGCGAACACCTCGGCCTGGACCTGCTCGACCGGGGCGTAGAGGTCCACGCGGCCGACCAGCGCGTCGTCCACGTAGACGTCGGCGAGGCCGGCCAGCGGGCCGCGATAGCCGATCCACCGCGCCTCGGTGCCCTGGAAGCGGAAGACGGCCTGGTCGCCGGCGGTGCGCCCGAGGGCGGCGGTGCCGCTGCCGGTGGTGCCGTGCGTGCCGCTCCACGCCTTCTGGAAGTCCTCCAGGTTCCAGGCGCCGGTGTAGGCCACGGCCGGGTCCTGGTTCTCGAAGCGCGTGTGGACGTCGACGCCGTCCACGACCACCACGGCGCCGGAGGAGGCCGCGTTGCGCAGGCCGGTCGCCTCGATCACCAGCGTGTGCCGCGCGGGCGCGAGGCCGGCGATCTCGTGCGCGGCCGCCTGCACCGGCAGCGGCGAGTAGGTGTCGATGTCGGCGTGCGCCGAGCCGTCCAGGTAGACGCGGGCGATGCCGTGGCCGGGGCCCCGGAAGCCGATCCACCGCACGGAGGTGCCCGTGAAGGTGAAGGTGGCACGGGCGCCCGCCGCGGCGTTGGCGACCGCGGATCCGCCGCTCCACGCCTGCGAGGGATCGCCGGCCGCCCAGGCGGTGCCGTCCGTGCCGGCGGTCATCGTGGCCGAGGTCTCCTCGAGCCGCGCGCCGGCCACCGGTGGCGCCACCGAGGGCAACACGTCGAAGGCGTCCACCACGACCGCCCAGTCGGACGCGCAGTTGGCCGGGTCGAGCGCGGCGTCGCACGCGTCGCCGCCGCGCTTGCGCCCGGTGGACTCGACCACCAGGGTGTGCGCGCCGTGGGGAAGCTCGGTGGCCGCGTAGACCACCGCCTGCGCCTTCTCGCCGTTGAGCCGGTCCGAGGCGTCCGGCGCGGAGAAGAGGTCGATCTCCGTGAAGGGCGCGCCGTCGAGCGACACCCGCGCGATGCCGGCCCAGTGCGCGCGGAAGCCGATCCAGCGCACGCCGGTGCCGGTGAAGGTGAACGTGGCGCGCGCGCCCTGCGAGCGGTTGAAGGCCGAGGTGGCGCCGCTCCAGCCGCGGCTCCGGCTGCCGTGCCACCACTTGTCCGGCCGGCCGGCCGCGGGCGTGCCGTCGGTGTAGACGATCGTCGGCTCGGTGTTCTCGAACCGCGTCGCCCCGGCCGTGGGCACGCCGGTCGTGTTCGCCACCGTGACGCTCACGGCCGCGGAGGTGGAGGTGTTGCCCGCCGCGTCGCGCGCGGTCGCGGTCAGGGTGTACGGCCCGTCGGCGACCGAGGTCGTGTCCCAGGCGGCGCCGTAGGGCGCGGTGGTGTCCTCGGGCCCGAGCGGGGCGCCGTCGAGCAGGAGCTGCACGCCGGCCACGCCGACGTCGTCCGAGGCGCCGGCGCTCACGCCGACCGTTCCGGTCACGGTGGCGCCGTGGGAAGGCGACGTGACCGACACGGCCGGCGCGGTGGTGTCCGGCCCGGCGCTGCGCGTCAGGTCGAACGCGTCGAGGATCACGAGGATGTCGCTGGAGAGGGCGTTCTTCGTGCCCGTGTTCTCGACCGCGACCGTGTGCGGCCCCGCGGTCAGCGTCCCGCTCGCGTACAGCACGGCCTCGAGCTGCTCCTGCGCCGCGTAGCAGTCCACGGTCGCGACCAGCGCGCCGTCGAGGAAGACCCGCGCGATGCCGGTCTGGGGACCGCGGAAGCCGATCCAGCTCACGGACGTGCCCTGGAAGCTCAGCGTGGCGCGCGTGGGCGTGCCGGTCGCCGAGACCCCGCCGTTGGCCAGCGCGGCGGTGCCGCCGCTCCACGGCCGCGCCGTGTTGCCCGGGACCCACGAGCCCGTGTAGGCGATCGCGGCGTCCCCGTCCTGCACGCGCACGGTCACGGTCGGGGTGGCGAACGTCACCGTGTTGTCGGTGCTGGTGGAGTCCGCGCTCGCGTTGCCGACCGCGTCCTGCGCCGCGCCGGCGGGGACGCTCGCGGTGACCGTGCCGTCGGCCATGCCGCTCACCGCGACCTCGTACGTGGCGGGGCCGCCGCTCACCGCGACCGACTTGGTTCCGCCGGCCGTGCCGCCGATCGCCACGTCGCCGGCCGCGAAGCCGCTGACCGGCTCGCTGAAGGCCACCGTGAAGAGGATCGGCGACGCGGTCGCGGGATCGGGCTGTCCGGCGGCCTGGTCGACGGTGACCGTCGGGGCCGCGCCGTCGAAGGTGACCGTGTCGTCGCTGCTGGTGGAGGTCGCGCTCGCATTGCCCGCCGCGTCCGCCGCCGCGCCGGCCACGACGCTCGCGGTCACCGTCCCGCTGGTCATGCCGCTCACCGCGACCGCGTACGTGCTCGGGCCGCCGGAGACCGCGACCGTCCTGGTCCCGCCCGCGCTGCCGGTCAGCGCGACGTCCGCGGACGCGAAGCCGCTGACCGGCTCGCTGAACACGACCGTGAACTGGATCGGGGAGGCGCCCGTCGGGTCGGGCTGGCCCGCGGCCTGGTTGATCGTGACCGCGGGCGCGGCGGCGTCGAACGTCACGCTGTTGTCCGTGCTGGTCGAGGCCGTGTTCGGGTTGCCGGCGGCGTCACGCGCGCCCCCGGCCGGGATCGTGACCATCACGCTGCCGTTCGCCATCCCGCTGACCGCGACCTCGTAGGCGCTGGGGCCGCCGGTGACCTGGGCCGTTCCGCCCGCGGTGCCGCCCACCGTGACGTCCGCCGCGGTGAAGTCGGTGACCGCCTCGCTGAACACGACCGCGAAGCGGACCGGCGACACGCGGGCGGGGTCGGGCTGGCCGGACGCCTGGTTGACGGTCACGGCCGGCCGGATCGTGTCGTTGGAGACGGTCACGTCCACCGGAGGCGACGACGAGCGCACCAGTCCCGTGACGTCGCGCGCGACCGCCACGAGCCGGTGGCTGCCGGCGGTCGCCGCCGTGGTGTTCCACGAGATCGAGTAGGGAGGGGTGGTGTCCTCGGGGCCGATCGCCACGTTGTCCGCGAAGAACATGACGCCGGCGGCGACCAGGGAGCCGATCACGTTCACGGTCGCGGTGACCGTGACGGTGCCGCTCACCGTCGCGCCGCTCGCGGGCGCCGTGATCCGCACCTCCATCGTGTCGTCCAGGATGGTCGCGGGCGCGAGCGACGCGAAGGCCGCCAGGAGCACGCCGGCGGCCGCGGCCGGCTTGAAGCGGTATCCGTGGATTCTCTTCATGGCAACCTACCCTTCGTTCGCGCGGCCGGGCTCTTACCCGCCGTATTGCCAGGGCGACGCCGCCACGGTGAGGGGCGACGTCACGGCGCGGCACTCGGCCGCCACGACTTCCATCAGGACGACGGTGTGGTCGCCCAGCGAGCACGAGTGCCGCACCAGGCACTCGCAGTAGGCGCGCGCGTTCGTGAGGATCGGGGCCTGCGTCGCCCCGTGCACGAACGGCTCGCCGTTGAGGGTGTCCCCGCACACGCGGGTGGGCGCGAAGAACTTCTGGGCCATCTCCTGCTGGTCGCGCCCGAGGATGTGCACGGCCGCCACCCCGCTCTCCGACAGGCACTTGAAGACGTTGCTGTCGGGGCGCACCGCCGCCATCAGCAGGGGCGGCTTGAACGAGGCCTGCGACAGCCACGAGACGGTGGCGGCGCCGTAGCGGTCGCCGCTGCACGACGTGAGCACGTACAGGCCGTTCGAGAGCATGCGCAGCGTCTGCTTTCGAACCACGGTGTCCATGGCCCCCTCAGCGCGTGCGGCCGAAGCTCACGACCTTCGGCGCGTCGGCGCCGCGCGCCGCCACGAAGCCGGCGATGCGCGCGACGGTCCGGAAGTTCTCGATCTCCAGGTCGTCCACCGACGCCGAGACCCCGAACTCGCGCTCGAGCAGGAGCAGCAGCTCCACGAAGGCGAGGGAGTCGAGGATCCCGCTGTCGAACAGGTCCGTCTCCGCGGACGGCACCTCGACGTTGAGGGCGGCGGCGAACAGGTGGCCGATCCGCTCAGGCAGTCCGTGGTCGGGGTTCGGCATCGTGGACCTCCTCGTGCTCCGCAGCGAGCACGTCGTACCAGAGCCGGTCGTACGGCTGGCCGTCGATCACGTGACAGCGCCGCTGCCGGCCGAACGGCTTGAAGCCCATGTTCCGGGCCACGTGGACCGAGTGGTTGCCCTCCACGATCCAGGTGTGCACGGCTTCCAGGCCCAGCTCACGGAAGGCCAGGGTGAGCATCGCGCGCCCGGCGCGGCTCGCGTAGCCCCGGCCCGCCGCCGCCTTGTCGCCCAGCACCACGAAGAAGTTCGCGGTCTTGAAGGCTCGACTCACGTTGCTCAGGCCCACCAGGCCGATCGGCTGATCGTCCTCGTCGCGGGTGAACAGGCGCAGCACCAGCGTGCCGCGCTGCATGGCGACCTTGAGCCACTCCGGGCTCACGAGCTGGCGGCCGTCGCCGAAGTCGAGCCACTGGTGGTTCTCCTTCCGCCCGAGCCAGCCGGTGACGAGCGCGAAGCGCTCGGCGCCGTCAAGCGGTACGAGCCGCATGCGCTTCCGTCTCCGCGGCGAACATCTCCCGCAGCTTCCGGCGGTCCACCTTCCCGTTCGCGTTGCGCGGGAACTCGTCGAGCGCCCGCCACCGCGCCGGCAGCATGTAGGCCGGCACGAGCCGCCCCAGCTCGCGGCGGAGGAGGGCGGGGGTGACGGCGGCGCCCTCGCCGGCCACGTAGGCCGCGCAGATCGCGGCGCCTTCGAAGCCGCCCGTCTCGAGCGCGACCACCGCGCAGTCGTCCACCCCGGCCAGGCTGTGCAGCGCGGCCTCGATCTCGCCGAGCTCGATCCGGTACCCGCGGCTCTTGATCTGGGTGTCGTTGCGTCCGAGGAAGTAGACGAGCCCGTGGTCGCCCACCCGCGCGAGGTCGCCGGTGCGGTAGATCCGCTCGCCCGGGCGCGCCGGGTGGGCCAGGAACGCGGCCGCCGTGCGCTCCTCGTCGCGCCAGTAGCCGCGCGCCAGGCCGGTGCCGCCGATGTAGAGGTCGCCGATCGCGCCCTGGGGGACCGGCTGCAGCGCCGCGTCCAGCACCAGCAGCTCCTCGCCGCCGCAGGCGGTGCCGATCGGGACCGCGGCCTGGGGATCGGCCGGGCAGGCGAGGACCGTGTGGTAGCTGCTGGCGATCGTCGTCTCGGTCGGGCCGTAGAGGTTCGTGAACGCGACGTGGGGCAGCCGCTTCATCCAGTGGATCAGGGTCGTCGTCGGCAGCACCTCTCCGCACCAGAGCAGGCGGCGGAGGTGGGGGAAGTCGCCCGGCGCCACCACGTCGAAGCGCGCCATGTAGGTCAGGACGGAGGGGACCGAGAACCACTGGGTGAGCTGCGACGCGCGGATGAACTCGGCCAGCTTGTTCGGCAGCACGCTCAGGTCGGCCGGCACCAGGTGCAGCTCGCCGCCCGCGGCGTGCGCGCCGAAGATGTCCAGGAACGACAGGTCGAAGTGCAGCGGCGGGTGCGCGGAGACGCGGTCGCTGGCGTCCAGGCCGAAGTACCGCACCGCCCACCGCACGAACGCGATCACGTTCGCGTGCGTGATCACGACGCCCTTGGGGGCGCCGGTGGAGCCGGACGTGAAGAGGATGTGCGCCGGGTCGTCCGGTCCGTTCTGCGCGACGAGCGGTGTCGCGGGCAGGGCGGCCACGTCCGCGAGGTCGAACGCCGCCGGCAGGCCGCTCGGGCGGACGTCCTCCAGCCATCCCACGGCGACGTCGCGGCCCTCCTGGGCCAGGACCTCGGCGACGAGGGCGGCGGACGAGCCGGCGGCGAGCACCACCCGGCTCTCGCAGGCGTCGAGGATCTTGCCCAGCCGGCTGGCCGGGCTCGCCGGGTCGAGCGGGACGTAGACCGCGTCCGCCTTGTAGATCGCGAGCAGCGCGGCGATCGCGTCCGCCGACTTGGGCGTGAGCAGCGCCACCCGGTCGCCGCGGCGGCAGCCCGCGTCCTGCAGCGCGCGCGCGAGGCGCGTGGACAGCAGGTCCAGCTCGCCGTAGGAGACGCGCCGGCCGCCGTCCACCAGGGCCGTCGCCTCCGGGCGCCGCCCGGCGTGCCGCGTCACCCACTCCTGCAGCAGGCGCGGCATCAGAGCGCTCCCACGCCTTCGAGGGCGGCGGCGAATGCGGTGTTGGTGTGCTGCAGCTCCTCCGCGCTCGGAGGGATGTCGAGGATCACCGTGCGATGGCCGGCCTGGAGGTAGCGCGCCAGCTCCTCGCCGACCTGGTCGTAGCTGCCGACCAGGTACGGGCACATCGTCTGGTAGTTGTGGAACGGCACGAGCCAGTAGCGGTCCGTCTCGCCGCGCTCGGCCCGGTCCGCGAGCTCCTTGTGCCAGACGGAGTCGGACACCTTGCTGGCGAGCTGGCGCGTGAGCTGGCCCTTGCGGTCCTCGGGGAAGCGCGCGTGCGCGACGTCCCAGGCGTCCGCCTCGCGCGCGCGGGCGATGATGCCCACCCGGATCCCGAAGGAGCCGTCCGCGGCGACCACGCTCTCCTCGCGCGCGGGCCTGGGGTACTTGATCGCGGTGGCGCCGATCGCGCGCGCCGCGGCCAGGCCCGCCTCCGAGGATCCCGACACGAAGAGGCCGGGCTGCAGCTCGGGGGCGAGCGGGGGCGTGAGCTTCAGCTTGTCCACGCGGTAGAACTGGCCCGCGAGGGACACCGGAGCCGCGCCCGCGAGCAGGTGGGTGATCACGTGCACGTATTCGGCGAGGCGCTGGTAGCGCTGGTCGTGGGGCGTCTGGTCGTCGAGGGCGGCCAGGTCGTTCTTGAACCCGCCGGCCACCATGTTCAGGTACACGCGGCGGCCGTACAGCCAGCCGATGGTGGCCAACGTCTTGGCCACCGTGTAGGGGTGCATGTAGACCGGCTGCACCGCGACCAGCGGGCAGAGCGTGCGCGTGTTCTGCAGGATCGCGTGCGACACGGTCCAGGCGTCGAGCTGGGAATTGTCGCTGTAGACGAGGATCCCCTTGCAGCCGTTCTCCTCGCTCCAGCGCGCCACGTCGATCACCGTGCGCAGGTACGCGCCCGCGTCGAGGCCGCCCATGGTCGGGCAGGTCGAGAAGACCTCGAGCGGCGCGTCGGTGGCGTGGATGCTCATCGGCCTCTGCTCCTACTTGCGGACGCGGATCCCGACCACCGTGTTCGGCGGCGTGCCCGCGTTGAAGCTGGTGACGATCGCGCCGGTGGCGAGGTTGAAGCGGTAGACGTTGGACGAGAAGTAGTTGCCGGCCCAGAAGGTGCCGTCGCCGGCCAGGTCGAGACCGGCCCAGAGCGTGTTCTCCGGCGGGCCCTCGTAGGTCTGGACGAGCGCGCCGGACGCGTCGAGGCGGGCGATCACCTGCCCGCTCGCCACCAGCACGCCGCCGTCGGGCAGCACGCGCAGGTCGTGGGTGAGCCCGCCCGGAAGCGGCTGCTGGTTGAAGTCGGGAAGCTGGACGCCGGCGCAGCCGTCGAACCGCTTCACGTTCGGTCCCATGGACGTGTAGAAGAGCGTGCAGCCGTCGCCGGCGAGGTCGAGCCAGAAGACGCCCTGGTTCTCGGCGGCGGCCGGCATCACGACCGGATCGAGCTGGCCCGGTAGGAACTTGAGGAAGCCGCCCCGACAGCCGGCCTGTCCCACGTACGTGGCTCCCGAGGCCGCGAACGCCAGGGTGTGCGGGTCGCAGTCGTAGCCGCGGCCCGACGCGCCCGTGGGCACGCCCATCGTGTTGAAGCGCTCGATCGTGTTGCCGGTGATGCCCAGCGGGTCGGCGCGCCAGCGCGCGACGTAGAGGTTGCCGGCGGCGTCGAAGGCCATGCCCTCGCCGTAGCCGCCGGTGAGCGAGACGAGCGTGGCGCGCAGCGTGCCGTCGGGCAGCCGCCACTGCACCGGGCCCGGCTCGAGGGAGACGAACACGTCGCCCCGTGCGGAGGTGAGGGACAGCGCGGCCACGGACGGGCTGGCCACCAGCGCCCCGAGCGCGACGACCGCGAGGACCTTGCCGGCCAGGATCGGTTTCGACATCAGCGCACCTCCAGGAGAGTCAGGCCCGCGCGGAGCGGGGCCGCCGCGCCAGCACCGCCGCCGCCAGCCGCCGCGCGTCGTGCCGGAGCTTCTCGCCCTTCGCCAGCACCCGCCGGCGCACCGGCCGGCAGCCCAGGCCGCGCAGCGCGTCGAGGTCGGCGAGCACGGGCTGCGCGCCGGCGGCGGCATAGGCGTCGAGCCGGCTTGCCGGCATCGTGGTGGCCGCCACCACCACGTCGTGGACGGGCAGCCCGGGGGCGTGGCGCAGCAGCGCGCGCACGTGGTCGGCCGCGGACATGCCGTCGGTCTCGCCCGGCTCGGTCATCAGGTTCATCACGAGCACCACGCGCGCGCCCGAGCGGGCGATGGCCTCGGCGATGCCGCGCACGAGCAGGACGGGGATGATGCTGGTGTAGAGGGAGCCCGGCCCGATCACCACCAGGTCGGCCCCGGCGATGGCGGCGCGCGCCTCGGGCAGCGCGGGCGCGTCGTGCGGCACCAGACGCACCCGCCGGATCTCGCCGCCCACCGCCGCGATCCGCGACTCGCCTTCGACGTGGACGCCGTTCGCCAGCTCCGCGACCAGGCGCACGTCGGTGGCGGTGGCCGGCAGCACGCGCCCCTGGATGCCGAGGATCTCGCCGGCCCGTTCCACGGCGGCCGGGAAGCGCTCCTCGAGCCGGCTCAGCGCGGCCAGGATCAGGTTGCCCAGGCTGTGGCCGGCCAGCCCGCCGCCGTCGAAGCGGTAGTCGAACATCGTGGCCATGCGCCGGTCGTCGGCCAGCGCGACCAGGCAGTTGCGGATGTCGCCCGGCGGCAGCACGCCGTAATCCGAGCGCAGCCGCCCGGAGCTGCCCCCGTCGTCGGCGACGGTGACCAGCGCGGTGAGCGCCTCGCGCTCGACGCCGAGCAGCGGCCGGCTCGCCGGCGTGAACAGCGCGTCGCGCAGGCCGCGCAGCAGCAGCGGCAGCCCGGTGCCGCCGCCGATGGCCACGATGCGCGGCACCGGCCAGGCGGCGCGCACGGGCACGGCCGCCTCCGCGGCGCTCGGCGGCGGCACGGCCGGGCGCACCGGCAGCGGCGGCTGAAGGCTCATGCCAGCTCCGGCGCTCCCATCGCGTCCGGCAGCGCCAGCGCCGCGCGCTCGCGCGCCGCGGCGGGCGCCGACTCGCGGCCGCGCAGGACGACGGTCACCGTCTCGACCAGGATGCGCAGGTCGAGCCAGAACGAGCGGTGCTTGATGTAGTGGAGGTCGTAGCGAAGCTTCTCGATCTCCTCGTCGAGGTCGTTCGCGTACCGGTAGCGCACCTGCGCCCAGCCCGTGAGGCCGGGGCGCACCAGCGAGCGCAGCGCGTAGAACGGGATCGGCTCGCCGCACTCCGGCGTGTTGCGCGCGACCAGCACCAGCATGGCCAGGTTGGAGGCGGGGTGCGGCCGCGGCCCCACCCAGTTCATGTCGCCGCGCGCGATGTTCAGGAGCTGCGGCAGCTCGTCCAGGCGGAACTTGCGCAGCCAGCGGCCGACGCGGGTGAGGCGGCGCTGGTTGTCGCGCGCCCACTCCGAGTGCACGTTCGCGGCCGGGTGCATCGTGCGGAACTTGACCAGGGGGAACACGCGGCCGCCGCGGCCCACCCGCGGCTGCACGAAGAGGACGGGCCCCCGCGAGTCGAGCCGGATGGCCAGCGCCGCCAGCGCGAACAGCGGCGCCAGCGCCACCAGGCCGAGCAGGGCGACCATCAGCCCGAGGCTCCAGGTGATCGCGTGCTCGATGCGCCGCGGGCCGGAGTGGCGGCCGAAGATCAGGTTCGTCGGCGTCAGTGCCTCGATCGGGACCTTCCCGGTCAGCCGCTCGTAGCAGTCCACGCCGTCCTCGACCGCCACGCCGCGCAGGCGCAGCCCGAGCAGGGTCTTGAAGGGCATGTGGCCGCGCCGCGAGGCCAGCGCCACCACCACCCGGTCGGGCCGCACGCGCTCCACGATGCGGTCCAGGTCGCGCAGCACGCCGAGGTGGCGGCGCTGCCAGCCCGCCGGTGCGGTCTCCGGCACGGTCCCCAGCACGCGCTCGGGAAGGTCTTCGCGGGCTTCGATCACCTCGACCAGCCGCTCGGCCAACGCCCCTCCGCCCAGGATCACCACGCGCTCCACGAGCCGGCGCCGCGCGAGGCGCGCGTAGGCCGAGCGGACGGCGAGCAGGGCGACGGCGGCGCCGGGCAGGGCCACGGCCAGGGCGAACGGGGGCACGGGACAGCCGTCCGGCAGCCCGTGGGCCAGGGCCAGGACCGCGAGCACGGCGCCCATCGCCAGCACCAGGCGCGGGGCCGAGCGCCGCGACGAGCGCGCCTGGTGCACGTCGTACAGCGCGCAGCGCTCGAAGGCGGTCACGCTGCAGAGCGCGAAGACGAGCGCGTGCCACCCCACGTTCGAGAGCCCCAGTGCGCGCGGCGTGCCCACGGTCGCGGCCGCGCACACCGCGCCGAACACCACCAGCGCCTCGAGGACGGCCAGCTTCAGCGCCATGATCTCCGCCCCTGCCCGCGGGAGCGCCGCCACCAGCGCCAGCCGCCGCGCTCGCCGCGGCCGGCGTGGTAGTCGGCGTAGTAGCCGCCGTATGCGTCCCAGAGCGGGCGGGCGTCGCCGTTGAACACGATCCCCGCGACCTTCGCCGGCTCGACCACCGCCAGCGCCTCGCCCAGCAGCCGGCGGGGGGTGCGCTGCGCCGCCACCACCACCACGAACGCGTCCACCCAGGGCTCGATCAGGCGGCAGTCCGGCACGACCAGCAGCGGGGGCGTGTCCACCACGACGTGGTCGTACTCCGCTCGCGCCTGCTGCAACAGGCGGCCGAGCCGGGGCGACTCGAGCACGTGGTACGCGTCGGCGGGCGGCGGGCCCGCGGGCAGCACCGCCAGGTTGAAGGGCGTGCGCTGGAC
>DATBIZ010000562.1:0-5799 GCA_036556645.1 Vicinamibacteria bacterium
CGGCGGCTCGGTCGGCGCGAGCAGCGCCGGCCCCGGTCTCGGCAGCGAGTTCGTGGTCCGGCTGCCCCTGGCCCCGCCGGCGAGCGCCGCGGCGGCGGCCGCCGTGCCCGCACCGCCCGCGGCGGCGGCGGCCACCGGGAGTCCCGCCAAGCGCCTGCTGGTGGTGGACGACAACGTGGACGGCGCCGAGAGCCTCGCCATCGTGCTCCGCCAGGCCGGGCACGACGTGATCACCGCCCACGACGGCCGCCGCGCGCTCGAGCGCGCGCGCGAGGGCGCGTTCGACGTGGTGCTGCTCGACATCGACCTCCCGGACGGGCTCGACGGCTACGAGGTCGCGCGGCGCATACGGTCCGGGGGAGGGTCCTCCCCGCCGGTGCTGGTCGCGCTCACCGGGTTCGGCCAGCAGGAAGACCAGGCGCGCGCGCTGCAGGCCGGCTTCCGCTCGCACCTGGTGAAGCCGGTGGACCCGGCCGAGCTGCGCGCGCTCCTCGATCGCCTCTGAGACCGCGCGCGTGAGCGCGCTCCCGCCGACCAGGGGTGAGTGCGCTCACCTGTGCGACTCGTCACCGGCCTGCGGCCTCCACCGCGGCCTCGCTGGCCTCATGCTGATCGGGTCGGGTATCTCCGGCGTGAGACGCCGCGACTGGAACCGAGCCCGATGCCGGGCCTCATCCGATCGTTCCCCCGTTCCGAAGGAGCCAATCCCATGACACGTCGATTCACGGCCGTATGCACCGCGTTCGTTCTGGTCTTCCTCTCGCTCGTGCCGGCACAGGCGGCGCCGAAGCCGAAGCATTGCCCCGCCGGCCTCGCGATCCCGATCGAAGCGACCTCGCTCGACCAGGGCTCGTTCACCGGTGTCCTCGAGATCACCCGCTTCGCCCGCGACGGCGAGGGCATCGTCGCCCTCGGCACCCTGACCGGCACGCTGACCGACGAGAACGGCGCGCTCACCGGCATCGTGCGGACCGTGTCCCTGCCCGTGCCGCTCCCGGCCCCCGAAGCGGCGCGCGCGGCGGGCGACATCGTGATCCAGCAGACCTGCGACATCCTCCACCTCACGCTCGGTCCGCTCCACCTGGACCTGCTCGGGCTGATCATCGACCTCAACCAGGTGAACCTGGACATCACGGCCGATCCGACCGGCGGCCTGCTGGGCAGCCTGCTCTGCGCGGTGGCCAACCTGCTCAACGGCGGCGTGCTGGGCGGACTGCTCGACCAGCTCGTGGACCTGCTCAACCAGATCCTGGCGGTGCTCGGCTAGCCAGCCGGCCGCGGACGGCGGCGGGACCTTCTCGTCGCCGTCCACCCTCGCCGCCGCCGCCGGCGTCCGCGCCGGTGCTAGAGTGGCGGAATGAGCGACGAGGACCCGCGCCCCGACGAGTCCCAGTGGCGCGAGAAGCTCACCCCGGAGCAGTACCACGTGCTGCGCGAGAAGGGCACGGAGCGCGCGTTCACCGGCGAATTCTGGGACCACCACGAAGAGGGCCGCTACCTGTGCGCCGCCTGCGGCGAGGAGCTCTTCCGGTCCGACGCCAAGTTCGATTCCGGCAGCGGCTGGCCCAGCTTCTGGGCACCGGCGGGGCGCGACGCGGTCGCCGAGGCCGAAGACCGCAGCCACGGCATGCGGCGGACCGAGGTCGTCTGCGCGCGCTGCGGCGGCCATCTCGGCCACCTGTTCCCGGACGGGCCCCAGCCGACCGGGATGCGCTACTGCATCAACTCGGCGGCGCTGAAGTTCCGGAAGTAGGCCTCTCGAACACCAGGAAGTACCACGGCTCGCCGCCGCGGCGCGGACGGACGAAGCCCTGCGGCGCGACGACGAACCGGAAGCCCGCGGCCTCCGCGTCGGCCCGGACGACCGTGGACGGGATCGCGTGGCGCGCGCGGTAGCCGGCCTCGGGCTCGCCGGGCTCCGCGACCTTGTCCACGATGCCGAGACGGCCGCCCGGCCGCAGCGCGCGGTAGAACCCACGCATCATCGCGGCACCCTGCCCCATCTCGTGGTAGCTGTTGACCACGAGCACCGCGTCCAGCGCCGCCTCCGGCAGGCGCGGGTCGTCGGCCTCGCCGCGGACCGTCTCGACCTGGGGGAGGCCGCTCTCGCGCGCCGCGCGCCGGATGCCCGCCAGCTCCGTCTCGAGCAGGTCCACGGCGACGACGCGCCCTTCGGGTCCGACGCGGCGCGCCAGGTGGAGCGTGAAGTAGCCGTCGCCGGCGCCCACGTCCGCGACCGCGGAGCCGCGCGCGACGCCGAGCGCGTCCATCACCGCGCCCGGACGCTGCCAGCGGTCGCGCTCGGCCGCGGTCTCCGCGCGCGCGAGGAGCGGCAGCGCGGCCGCGAGCCCGGCCGCCAGCGCGCGCCGGGCGTGGCCACTCGATCGAGGCACTCCCCGGCGGCCGCTCAGGCGGTCAGCAGCCGCCGGCAGGCGTCCTGGAAGCGCTGGCGCAGCGCGCGTCCTTCCTCGCCGGGCACGGGGCCGAGCCGGTTGTAGGCCGCCTGTGCCGCCGCGACCTTCTCCTTCAGCTCGCGGCGCTTGGCGCCCTCGTCCACCCGCCCGCGCATCGTGTTGTTCGCGAGCGCCTCGCGGAGCTGGCGCGCGAGCAGCTCGGCCGGCGACACGGTCGCGTCCCGGGCCGGCCGCTCCGCGGCCAGGGCCTCGACCGTCTCGCAGAGCTTCTCCAGCTTCTTGCGGTTCGCGCCGGGATCCAGGTCGGTGCCGCGGAAGACGTCCGGCCAGGCCGCCACCAGGCGCTGGACCGCCTCCTGGAAACGGTGGTCGAGCGCTTCCGCGCGCGGGCCCGGGATACGCCCGCCGTCCTTCATCGCGACCTGCAGCGCGCGCAGCCGGGCCGACAGGTCCTCGGGCGGCGTCGCGCCGGGCTCGGAGGGCGCCAGCGCCTCGACCTGCGCGCAGGCCGCCTCGCGCGCGGCGAGCTTGCCCTCGGACTCGATCTCGTCGCGGTGCCGGTAGCGGTCGAACACCTGGTCACACGCCTTGCGGAAGCGCTGCCACAGCTCCTCGGAGCGGTCCTTGCGCACGGGCCCGGTCGTCTTCCACTCGGCCTGGAGCCGGCGCACCTCGGCCTGCGCCTTCTCCCAGTCGGTGCTCGCCGCCAGCGCCTCCGCCTGGCCCAGCAGCGCCTCCTTCTTGTCGAGGTTCTCCTTGCGCGCCACCGCGCGTCGCGACCGGTCGGCCTTGCGCCGCTCGAAGAAACGTCCGCAGGCGGCGCGGAAGCGCTCCCACAGCGGCCGCGCCTGCTGTCGCGGAACCGAGCCGATGGCCTGCCACTCCGTCTGCAGCGCCTGCAGCCGCTCGGCCGTCTTCACCCAATCGGTGGACTCGGCCAGCGACTCGGCCTCGGCGAGCAGCGCTTCCTTCTTCTTCAGGTTCTCCGCGCGCTGGGCCGCTTCCGCCGCGAAGTGGGCCTTGCCGCGCGCGCGCACCGCCGAGCGCGCGGCCTTGAAGCGCGTCCACATCGCCTCGGCCTGGTCGCGGGGCGCCTGGCTGGCCTGCTTCCAGCGCTCTTCCAGCTCACGCAGCTCGCGCGTCGCGCGCGGGATGTCCTCGAGCGTGGCCAGCTCCTCCATGCGCTTGGAGAGCTCCTCCTGGACGGCGAGGTTGGCCCAGCGCTTCCACTCGTCCGCCTGCTTGAGCTCCTGCACGCGCGGGTAGAGCGCGGCGCGCCCGGCCTTGAGCCGCGCGAGGAGCGTGTCGCGGTCCTTCTTCGTGGGCAGGCGTGGCGGCTCGCGCAGCGCGTCACGCGACTCGCGCAGCGCCCGCTGCGCGTCGGCCAGCCGCGGCGGCGGCTCCCCGGCCAGCGCCTCGACCCGCGCGGCGAGGGCCTGCAGCCGCGCCAGGTTCTGCCCCGCCTCCTTGTCGCGCGCCACGCGCGCCTCGGCCTGGCGGGCCTCGATCCGCGCCACCGCGCGCGCGTAGCGGGCGCGCGTGTCCTCGTCCACCTGGTCCATGGACTGCAGCCCGGCCCAGTCCTTGCGCAGCACGGACCACCGCTCGCTGACCACGCGGAGGTCGGGATGGTCCGCCAGCTCCTCGAGCTCCGTGCAGAGCGCGTCCATGCGCGCGCGCCGGTCGCGCGAGGCGAACCACGCGTCGTAGCGCCGCCGCGCGGCCGCGACCCCGTCGGTGAACCGGCGCGCCAGCGCTTCGGCCTCCACGCCCTCCGCGGGCGGAAGACGCTCCCAGGCCCGCTCCGCCTCGGCGAGCGCCGTGGGCGCGTCCTCGCCTTCGAGCTCCTCCACGGTCTGGCTCAGCGCCACGCGCGCGGCCAGGTCCTCGTTCGCGAGCGGCGGCGGCTCGGGCGCGAGGACGGCGGGCACGGCCGCCTCGGAGGCCGCGGCCGGCGCCGGGGCCGGGACGGCGTCGCCCGGCGCGGACTCCGCGCCGGCGGTCGCGGGGGCGGGCTCGGGCCGGGGCAGCGCGTCGAGCTTCGCCTGCGCCCGCCGGACCGCCGCCCGGCTGCGCCCGCGCGCGGCCACCGCCTCGAGCGCGGCGCGGTCGTCGAGCTTCTCGACCGCCGCGAGCGCGGTGTCCTTGTACTCGCACTTGAGCGCCAGCTCGCCCAGCAGCGCGGCGTCGTGCAGGCGCTCCACGGCGAGGAGGCGGGCGTCCGCGTGGGTGGCGGTGCGCGCGACCGCGGCCAGGGCCCGGCCGTTGTCCAGCCGCCCGACCGCCTCCGCCCGCACCTCCGCCACCGGCGACTCGCGCGCGACCTCGGCGAGATGGCGCGCCTGCGAGAGACCGGCCAGCGCCGCGCGCCCGAGCGCGGGATCGCTCTCGGACCGCGCGCGGCGCAGCAGCAGCCCGGCCGCGGTCTCGCGCACCGCGTCGTCGGCGTCGGTGCGCGCCACTTCGGCGAGCACGGCCACGTCCGTCAGGCGGCTCGCCGCCGCGCGGCGCACCAGCGCGTCGGGGTCGGCGCGCGCGATCTCCGCGAACTGCGGCTGTTCCTCCGGCCCGAGCTGCCGGACGGCGGCCGCGCGCGCCGCCGGGTCGCCGCTCTTCAGGGGTGACGTGCGGAAGCGGTCCAGTAGGGACATGCCGGAGCTTCCAGTCTACCCGACCGGGGCAAGCGTGCACCCGCCACGGAGGCGGCGGGCCTCGCGCCGGCGGTCAGCGGGCGGCGTACAGCGCCGCGGCGCGGTCGAGCTCGGCGGCGAGCCGTTCGAGGGCGCGCGCGGCCTCGCCCACCTGCTCCTCCGCTTCGCGGAACTGGCGCTGCTCCAGCGCCTCGCGCACGCCGGGCAGCGTCTTGACGCCGTAGCCGGTGTAGAACCCGGGTGCATACACCTGGTGGCGGTACCAGGGGCGGCGGGGCAGGCCCTCGGGGCGTGTCAGCGCGCGTTCCGTGCCCATCAACACGCGGTCGATCGCGGCCGCGCGCTCCGGCGGCACCGGCGTCCGCGCCGCGGCCCGGGCGTCGCGGAGCGCCCGCGCGCTCTCCTCGAGCCGCGCGGCGGCGTTTTGCAGCGCCGCGAAGGAGAGGAACGGCACCGGCTCCCGCGGCGGAGGCGGCCGCAGCGCGCCGTCGGGGCCGGCCACCGCCTCGTAGGTCCCCTCGCGGCGGCGGCGGCTCTCCTCCTCCGCCTGCTCGCGCAGCTCGTCCGCGAGCTGGATCACCTCGCGTACGTAACGGCCCACGCTGTCCGCGGTCGCGGTGAACTCGAAAGGCAGCACGTCGGCGTCGGCCAGGCGGAGGACCACGCGGCCGAGCAGGCGCGCCAGGGCGACGCCGTAGGCGAAGTCCGGATCGCCGAACCGCGCGTAGTAGTCG
>DATBIZ010000563.1:0-4619 GCA_036556645.1 Vicinamibacteria bacterium
GCGCGCCCAGTCTTCCGGCGACCGGGTGTCCAGGAACACGGCGCGGCCCTGGTCGGCGAGCGCCTTGGCGCGCTCCGGGTTGACCTTCAGATCGTCCGTCACGCTCCCTTCATTGTGGCAGGTCGCACGGAAGGCGGTCCAGGCGCCGCCGCGTTCACGGCTCGAAGCGGAGGACCTCGCCGATCCCCGCGCGGTTGCCCCGGTTGGAGATGTGGAAGACGAGCTTCCGCCGGCCGTGCTCGCGTCCGCGATCCGCCTCGGCCGGGATCGTCAGCTGCGGGCGGCGGTGTCCGACGACTCCGGCGGCGGCCCGTCCGCCGGCTGCTCCTCGTCGCATCCGTAGAGGAGCTGCAGTGCCGTCTCGTCCGGCGCGGACGTCGCCTCCATCACCTCCAGCAGCCGCTTGGCGAGCACGGCCAGGTAGTCCGTGCCCATGTCGAAGTTGTCCTCGAACAGGTCGAGCACGTACTCCATCCGCCCGTGCAGGGCGAGGATCGGCGTCTCGGCGACCGCGGTGTACCACCGCGGGGCCTCGGCGGTCGCCTCCAGGCCGCCGGGCGGCGCCCCCGGCCCGAGATGGAACCGGTAGCCGGCGGCCGTGGTGCACGAGAGGTACCCCTCGAGCAGGATCAGGACCCATCCGGAGGGCTCGCCCACGGTCCAGATCTGCTGGCCGGCGTCGAAGCGGACCTCGGCCATCCCGCGCGACAGCTCGGCCAGCGCGTTGATGCTGGCCCGGGCGAAGAACTCCGACTCGCGCAGGAACATGATCCGGCCCACCAGGTCGAGGTCGTGGATGCCGTGCGGCACCGTCTGCGTCACCGGCGGGAGCTGCTCGATGGCGGCCGGGAAGCGCGAGACGACCGCGATGATCTGGTGGCTCACCTCGCGCAGCACGTGGTGGAACAGCGAGAACTGGTCCTCGAGCAGCTCGAACAACGCGTCCGCGGAGATCTCCAGCGTGAGCGTGTCGGCCTCGGCCACCGCCGCGATGCCCTCCTCGTCGCGCGCGAGCACCCCGATGCCCCCCACCGCCGAGCCCGGCCCGGCGTGACCGACCACGCGGCCCTTGCGCGTGATGTGCACCGCGCCCTCCACCACCACCTGCATCGCCTGCACCGGCTCCCCCTCGCGGAAGAGGACGCTGCCCTTGGGGAAGGAGCGCTCGCGCGCCGCCTCCGCCACCAGCGCGAGGTCCGGAGAGGGGAGCGTGCCCAGCACGGGGATCTTGTGCAGGGACAGGATGCGTTCGACGTGGCCGATGGTGCGCGCTTCAGCGGGCATGGGCGGGCCTGGGCGCGGCGCCGTCGAGCAGCTCCAGCGCGCGCGCGACCACGCGCGCCACGAAGAAGCCGGCGCCGCTGCGGGAGAGCTGCTCGAGCCGCGGCCGCATGTGCTGCAGCCCCAGCTCGCCCACGTGGTGCGCGGCGATGCAGCGGAGCGACTCCCCCGCCGTGTCGAGGATGCGCGCCAGCACGTCCTCGTATTGCATCGGCTGCGCCTGGTAATAGGGCCCGGCGCCGGCCAGCGGGTCCGCGCCCGCGGCGTCGTCGATCAGGGCCAGCACCGCCTCGCGCAGCGGGGGCGCGAGCAGGTTCTCCAGGAACTCGCGGCTGCCCGCGCGCACCTTGGCGTTCCGGTTGCGCAGGCCGCGGTAGATGCTCTCGAAGTCCTCGTCCCGGTGCTGCAGGCCCAGCAGGCGGAACACCCGCTCGACCGTGTGCACCTGCTTGTCGCGCAGCAGGGTGACCAGCAGCTCGTGGCCGCGGGTGGCGCGCCGCTCGTCCTGCCGCGCGCCTTCGCGCAGCACCCCCTGCCAGTGCGCGAGGCGGAAGGCGGCCTCCAGCGTGCGGCTGGTGCCCGCCTTCAGCACGCCCTCGTCGAACGGCACCTCGGGGTGCTCGGCGGCGATGCGGCCGAGGCCCCGCAGGATCTTGAAGCGCACCATCCCGTCGGGCTCCACCGTGAGGTGCCGCTGGAGCACGGCGGCGGCCTCGCGCGGAGCGAAGCGGCTGATCGTGCGCGGCAGGTGCCGCCGGAGCTCGTGCGGCAGGTGATGGTCGGCCAGCGACTCGTCCAGGAACCGCAGCGCGGGCGGGCCGATGGCCAGCAACGCCTCGCGCGCGGCACGGCGCACGTCGCGCTCCGCGACCATGGGCAGCAGCACGGGGAGGAAGCGCGGGCTGCGCAGCGCCCCCATCGCGGTGGCGGCCAGCGCCTGCACCTGCACGTCCGGGTCGTCGGCGAGCTGCACGAGCAGGTCTTCGAAGGCCGGCGACGGCTGCAGGCGGATGGCCTCCGCCAGCGCGCGGCGCTCCTCGCGCGAGCCGCTCTCGCGCAGCGCGTCGAGCGCGCGGCGGTCCTCCGCGCTCGCCCAGCCCGAGGAGAGGAGGCCGGCCAGCGCCGTCGCGCGCACCAGCGTGCTCGGGTCGGCCAGGGCCTCGCGCAGGGGACGCTCCTCGCGCTGGACCGTCCAGCGCGCGCGCAGCGCCGCCGCGCGCACCTCGGGCTCGGCGTGGTCGCCCAGGCGCGCCGCGATCGGCATGAAGTCGGTGCGCCCGGCGCGCGAGAACACCTCGAGCGCGCGCAGCACGACCGCGGGCGACGGGTGATAGAGGATCAGCGCCGGGATCAGGTGGCCGCGCCCCTCTTCGGCCAGCAGGTCCATCGCGCCCGTCACCTCGTTGTCGTCCTCGCTGTTGAGGGCCAGGAAGAGCGTCTCCAGCGACGCCAGGTCCAGCTCCGGCATCTCCGCCCCGCGCGCGAGCATCCCCTCGCGCAGCGCGGCGCGGAACAGCTCGAGGTAGTGCCTCTTCAGGTCGGCCGCCCAGGCCACCCAGGCCACGCAGAGCGCGCCGGCGGCCGCGGCCAGGAAGGTGCGCCCGCGGCCCAGCTCGAGCTGGGAGAGGATCAGCACCGAGGCCAGGGCCTGTCCCCCACGCTGCCCGAGCACGTCGATCAGCGGCTTGGCGCGCGCGCGCAGGCCGTCGGGCAGCGGCACGAACAACAGCTCCAGGCTGGTGCGGTGCAGCGAGTGACGGAGGCTGCCGTCCGCGCCCTTGAGCAGGAGCGCGGCGGCCAGGCCCCCGCCGAACACCATCCCGGTGGCGCCGGCCAGGATCAGGGCCGGCAGCACCCACAGCGCCCGGTGCAGGCCGAAGTGGCGGAGCACATAGCCCATCAGGAGGAGCTGCACGCTGAGCGCGACCACGTTCAGGACCATGTAGTACGTCGCCAGGAACGTGCCCAGGTCCTCCGGCGGGATCGTGCGCGCGATCGTGCTCTTGAAGACGTAGTCGGCCAGCGTGAGCGCCACGGTCGAGATCAGCACCAGCCCGGCCAGGCTGCGGACGTACAGGTGCCCGCGCAGCAGCTTCAAGCCCTGGACCAGCGGCGCGAAGCCGAGGCCGGAGCCGTGCACGGGCGCCACCGAGCGCGCGGCCGCGGCGGGGCGGCCGGCCAGGATCGCGGGTCCCACCGCGGTCGCCGCGAGCACCAGGGCCGAGGCGAGCACGAGCGAGGTCGCCGGGAGCCGCGCAGCCAGCATCCGCGCGGCGCCGGCGCCCGCCACCGCGCCGAGCACGCTGCCCGCCCCGATCAGCTTGTAGATCCGCTTGGCCTGGGTGACCGTGTACAGCTCGCCGAGCATCAGCCAGAACTGGACGCCGGCCAGCGTTCCCACGAGGCCGGTCCAGACGTACAGCCCGCGCAGCGTCCAGGCGCCGTCGAACGAGCCGAGCAGCCAGAAGCCGAGCGTGCCCGCGGCGAAGAGCAGCAGGAGCAGGGGGAGCGCGTAGGTGCCCCGCCGGGTGAGGCCCTGGAACTGCGACAGGGCGACCGCCAGCGCGGCCATGGCCATGTACACCCAGGGAAGCTGCGAGGGCGGCAGCCGGGCCAGGAACAGCGCGTCGCGCGCGGTCTCCAGCAGCGTGTGCGCGGCCAGGATGCCGAACAGGGTCAGGAACCCCGCGGCGGCGCCGCGGCGTTCCTCGGGTCGGATGTCGTTCAGCAGGCCCAGTTACTTCTCCGGAAGCAGTCCCCCCAGCGCCCAGCCGAGCCCGCCGATGATGCCGCTCGAGATCGTGTTGCCGACGAGCCCCGACGCGCGCCGGATCATCGCCTCGCCGAAAGGGATCGGCGCGGCCACGTTGAGCGCGGTGGGGTGCGAGAAATAGGTGTCGATGCCGAGCGCGTAGGAGAGCGCCGTGGCCGTGAAGATCACGACCTGGCTCACGAAGCCCAGCGTCATGGCCAGCCCCACGGCCGGGAAGAGCTTGTAGCCGAGCCACCGCCGCGTGAAGGCCGCGTAGAGGAGGCAGGACAGCGCGGTCATGATCACGATGCTGAACCAGTCCCGCCCCCGGTCGTAGGGGACGCCGCGCACCCCGGTGACCCAGCGGCCGACGGTGAAGATGGCCAGCAGCACGAAGTAGAGGGTGCCGAGACGGACGTACTGCTTGATCATGATGTGGCCTCGCGTGCGGCTGTCGGTTTGAGCCCCGTTTCCGTTCCGATTCCGATTCCGGGTTCCGTTTCCGTTCCGTTTCCGTTCCGTTTCCGGCTCCGTCCCGTTACGGTTCCGTCCCGTTCCGTTCCGTTCCGCTGAACGGAACGGTACC
>DATBIZ010000564.1:0-2842 GCA_036556645.1 Vicinamibacteria bacterium
CGCCGATGCCGAGGCCTACCGCGCGTACCTGCGCGGCCGCTACTTCTGGAACAAGCTGACGGGCCCCTGGCTCGACCGCGCCCTCGGCGAGTTCCGCGCCGCGGTCGGCCGCGATCCGGCCTTCGCGCGCGCCTGGGCCGGGCTGGCGGACACGCTGGTCATGTTGAGCCTGTTCGGCTCGACGTCGCCGGGCGAGGGCTGGCGGTTCGCGCGCGAGGCCGCCGAGCGGGCCGCCGCGCTCGATCCCGACCTGGCGGAGGCGCGCGTCTCGCTGGGCTACGTGCGGCTCTTCCAGGACTGGGACTGGAAGGGCGCCGAGCAGGAGCTGGCGCGGGCGGTCGCGCTGAGCCCGGCCTCCGCCGAGGCGCACCAGTGGCACGCGCTGCTGCTCGCGATGAGCGGCCGCATGACGGAGGCGCTCGCCGAGGTCGCGCGCGCGCAGGAGCTGGACCCGCTCTCCCTGACCGTGAACACGAACGCGGGCCTGCTGCTCTACCTGCGCCAGCAGTACGACCCCGAGGTGGACCCGCACCGCCGCACGCTGGAGCTCGACCCCGACTACGGGCCCGCGCACTGGGCGCTGGGCCTGGCCTACGCGCAGCAGGGTCGCTTCGACGAGGCGATCGCCGCGCACCGGCGCGCGGTCGAGCTGTGGGGCGGGACCGCGGTGATGAAGGCGGTGCTCGCCCGCACGTACGCGCTGGCCGGCCGCGCCGACGAGGCGCGCGCGCTGCTGCGCGAGCTGGAAGCGGAGCGCCTCTCGCCGTACCACCTGGCGATCCTGCACGCGGTGCTGGGCGACCGCGAGCGCGCGCTGGAGCGGCTGGCGGAGGCCGCGGCGCGCCGCGACCACTGGCTCGTGTGGGTGAAGGTGGTCCCGATCCTCGAGCCGCTGCGTGCCGACCCGCGCTTCGAGGAGGTGGCCCGCGCGGTCGGGCCCTGACTTCCTCTGGGGGCTCCCCCCTCAACCCCCCTTCGCGCCGCCGCCGCGCTTCGCACGGCGCGGTGCGCTACTCGGCGCGGAGGCGCCAGGCCAGGCCGGCGGTGAGGCCCCAGGTGCCGTCCGCGTCGGCGAGCCCGCGGCGCACCGCCGCGTCCAGCCGCAGCCGGCCCCGCCCGTAGCGCAGCCCCGCGCGCGCTTCCGAGCGCTCGTCCGCGCCGGGCATGCCGCTTCCCGCGAGGCCGGCCACCTCCGCCACCAGCGCGAGCGCGCCGCCCAGCCCGTGCTCCGCGGCCAGGCCGTAGGCGAGGAAGTCGCGCTGCTCGTGCGGCCGCTGCGCCTCGTCGTGGAGCGCGAGGCCGGCGTTGGCGTGCAGGCGCAGGCCGCCCAGGGCGTGGGAGAGGAGAAGCTGGGCGGCGAAGCGCAGCGTGTTCGGGCCCAGCCCGTTGCCGTAGCTGGTCTGCGGCAGCGTCACCGCGAAGCGGGCGCCGAACGCGGTCCGGCCCCCGCCGCCCTCCGCGATGCGGACCTTCGCGCGCAGCGACACGTCGCCGAAGTCCGACACGTCCCCGAAGTCGGGATCGCCGCGCGCGATCACGCGGGACACCCACTCGACGTCCATCTCCACGTTCGCGGCCGGCGACCAGACCAGCCGGAGCACGGGGAGGTCGAGCCGGTCGCGGGCGCGGCCGGTGAGGAAGTTCGGCTCGTCGCGGATCGCGTCGGCGCCGGCCTCGAGCACGAGCGTGCCCGCCGGCGCGGTCGTCGCCTCCTCGGTGAGCAGCGGGCGCGTCTGCGCCGCGGCGTGGCCGGCGGCGAGCAGCAGGACGGCGGCGAGGACGCGGGTTCGTGGAAGCACGGCGAAGCCTACACCGCGTGGTCGGGCCGCGCCGGAGGCGGGGGCTATAATCGAAGTGCTTGGCCTATCCCGCGCGCCGGGTGGCCCCCACCGGGTCTCGCGGCCACACCTACTCTCCGCAGCGGCTGCGGCTGGTCGTCGCGCTGCTCACGGTGGTGACGCTGCCGCTGGTGATCGGCGCGTCGGTCCTCATCTACTACTACCTCCACTACAACGTCATGGTCGAGCGCCGCCTGCGCGGCGAGCGCTTCGGCGTGCCGGCGCGGCTCTACGCGCGGCCGATGGTCTTGCGCACGGCGATGCCGCTCTCGGCGGGCACGCTGGTGAAGACGCTCAACGCGCTCAAGTACGAGCAGAAGACCGAGGCGCCCGCCGCGGAGGCGGAGTTCACGGTGCGCCCGACCGGGGTGGTGTTCTGGCCGCGGCAGACCGGCGGCGCGCCGCCCGAGGCCATCAACGTGGTGCTCGACAAGGAGCGCGTCAAGGAGATGCGCGGGCTGGGCACCAAGCGCGCCTACGCCACGATCACGCTGGAGCCGGAGCTGATCACGTACCTGTTCGACGAGAGCCGCGAGAAGCGCCGCCTCGTCCGCTACGAGGAGCTGCCGGACCACCTGGTCAAGGCCGTGCTGGCCATCGAGGACCGGCGCTTCTTCAGCCACCCGGGCCTCGACCCGTTCCGCATCATCGGGGCGGCGATCCGCAACTGGGAGGCGGAGAGCTACATCCAGGGCGGCAGCACGATCACGCAGCAGCTCGTGAAGAACTTCTTCCTCACTCCCGAGAAGACGGTGCGGCGCAAGATCCAGGAGGCGCTGCTCGCGTTCGTGCTCGAGCGCCGGGCGGAGAAGAAGGACATCCTCGAGCTGTACCTGAACGAGGTGTACCTCGGCCAGGTCGGCACGTTCTCGATCCACGGGGTGGGCGAGGGCGCGCGCATGTACTTCCACAAGGACGTCGGCAACCTGACCCTGGTGGAGAGCGCGCTGCTCGCCGGGATGATCCAGTCGCCGAACCCCTACAACCCCTACCGCCATCCCCAG
>DATBIZ010000565.1:0-13450 GCA_036556645.1 Vicinamibacteria bacterium
GCCGGTCGCTGTCGCTGGCCACGCCCGCGAGCACGTCGAGGACCTCGAGCCCGCCGGCCAGCGTCTGGGTCACGTACGGCACCGGATGGTACACGACGCACTCGTTCTTGCCGGCCAGCTCCTCGGCGACGACCACCAGCCGGCCCGCGGCGAACGCGTCCTTCTCGGGACCGGGCAGGTAGGCCTGGGCGACGGCGGCGCCGTGCGTCGTGAAGAGGAGGAGTCCGCCCGGCTTGAGGACGCGCGTCAGCTCGACGATCCACGGCCGCTGCAGGGGCTCGGGCAGATGGGTGAAGACCGAGAAGGCGTAGATCAGGTCGAAGGTGGAGTCCGCGTACCCGAGCGGCGGCGCGAGCTGGTTGACGCTGAACTGCGCGAAGGGCAGGTTCCGCCGGCACCACTCCACGAGCCGCGGGTTGTAGTCGGTTCCGTAGACCTTCGCTTTCTCGAGTGAACGAAGGTGGCGGGTCAGACGTCCACAGCCGCACCCGAAGTCCAGGATCGCGCCCAGGTCGTCGAGCCGCTTGCCGTATTCGCCCATGAGCGCCGCGACCATCCCGATGCAGCCGTGGCCGATCTGCCAGAAGGCCGCCGCGTCGAGCTGCGGATTCCCCGACACCAGGAAGTGGAGCTCCGCCGGCGGAAGCGGGAGCCCGTCGGGGCCCACCACCGGTGGTTCGATCGAAGGGGCGACTTCCCGCTCGCGCCCCCGCACGCGCTTGAGCGAGCGCGCGATCGCCTGTCGGATCAAGTCGGGTCCTCCGTCGTCGTCACCAGCAGCTGAGCGCGCTCGCGCAGGTGAGACCGGCGGCGGCCGAGGTCCTCGATCCGCCGCAGCCGTTCCTCGAACAGCCGCTCGGCGAACGTGTAGAGCTCCAGGTCGAGCCGGTTCGCCTCCACGCACCGCGCGTAGAGCTCGGCGCCGAGCTCGTGCCTCAGGTCGTCCAGCCGCTCCTCGAGATCGTCCTTGCGGCCCGCACTGACGTTCTGGGGCGCCCAGGCGAGGTCGAGCCGCGGGAACGGCCCGCGCAGCGCGTCGTCGAAGAGGACCATGCTGTCCTCGAAGCGCTCGACCAGGCCGAAGACGTGGCTGGCCAGCACGCACGTCGCCTGTTCGAGGTGGCGCGGCTCGGCGCGCGCCGCGCGCGGGTCCGCCAGGCCGATCTGCGCGTCGGACAGGTACAGGGTGTGGAAGTCCTGCACCACGATCCGGAACGGCCCCTCCAGGCGCCAGCGCACGTAGTCGGCGAAGCCGCGCGCCTTTGCCTGCCGCGATCCCGGGTTGTCCTCGACCTGCGCGCGCTCGAAGCGGTACACCGAGCCGATCCGGTCCAGCGGGTGCCGCAGGAAGAGGATCGGATGGACCTGGAGCGTCGCGTGCCGCGGCACCGGGAACCGGGCCTGATGGCTCGACACCGCGGACAGCTCGGGCCGATCCAGCAGCAGGCGCAAGACCTCGTCGCTGGGGATGACCGACCAGGGCTCCGGCCCGTCGAACGAGAGGAAGCGGTCGCCGAAGTTGCGCCGGAGGATGAAGTCCACGGTCGAGCCGGCGTTCTTGAAGACGTGGTAGTGGACGATCACGGGCCGCCCGCCGGGGGCCGGGGCGCCGGTGCTCACTCGACCGGGGCGGGGCCGATCTCGATCGGCACGTTGGGTGAGACCACCTGCTGCAGGGTGACGCGCGCCGTCTCCCGCGAGTAGAGCCGCCTCACGGTGTCGAGGCCGCCGGCCGACAGCCTGGTCCAGAGCTTCTCGTCCTCGTACAGGCGCGCGATCGCGGAGCAGAACGCGCCGGGCGCGTCGGCGACCAGCACGTCGCGCTCGGGCGTCAGGCGCATGCCCTCCACGGCCGCCGGCGTGGCCACCACCGGCAGCCCGTGGCTCAGGCTCAGGGTCACCTTCACGCGCACGCCGGAGCCGAAGCGGATCGGCGCCACGAACACGCGGCAGTCGGCCAGCCAGGGCGCGAGGTCTCGCGCGTAGCCGACCACGTTCACGTCTTCGGCGGCGAGCGACCGCACGTCGGCCGGCGGATCGCTGCCGATCACGTGCAGGCGCACGCCGGGAAGCCGGCGCCGCACCAGCGGGAACACGCATTCGACGAAGTACCGCACCGCGTCCACGTTGGGGCGGTGCGCGAACCCGCCGATGAAGAGCAGGTCGCGCCGGTCGGCGAAGGATCGGCGGGAGCCTTGGACGTCCTGGATGTCCGAGACCACGTGCGCCGGCGTCGCGGATGCTTCCCGGCGCACCACGTCGAGGTCCACCGGGGAGACGACCAGCACCGCGTCGGCGTTCTCGATCACGCCGATCTCCTGCCGCTTGCGCGCCTGGGCCGCGGCCTGCAGCGCCGGATCGCTCCGCAGCTCCGCCTCGCGCCCCTCGCGCACGAAATAGAGGTCCACCGCGTCGTACACCAGCCGCGCCCGCGGGCAGAGCGCGCGCACGGCGTCCGCGTACGCGGCGCCGACGTCCGGCCGGCTCAACAGCACGAGGTCGTAGTGGGCGCCCGCGCCGCGCAGGTGCTCCACCACCGAGGTCACGAAGGGCGCGTAGAGCACCTCCACGCCGCGCCGCTGGAGCCGTTGGACGTACGGCTCGACCCGCCCGAGCCCCGCGGCCGCGAACGTCACCTTGAACGACAACCCCTGCAGCACCTCGATCAGCTTCCACATCCGGGCGGATCCCGCGTCGCGGTCGGGCGCCAGCACGCGGTCGTCCACCACCAGCGCGCGCTTCTGCACCCCCCGCTCCTTCTCGAGGGCGGGGTCCACGCCCGGCTCGCGGTGGGCGCGCAGCACGTCCGCCCAGCGCTCGACCAAGCGCGCCTGGTTGATGGCCTGGAACCGCTTCGCGCCCGCGGCCGGGTCCGTGCCCCCGGTGCCGCCCTCCAGGTGCACGACACGCGCCGCGGGCTGGTAGATCACGCGGCGGCCGGCCGCACGCGCCCGGAAGCAGAGGTCCACGTCTTCGTAGTACGCGGGCGAGTAGTATCGGTCGAACCCGCCCAGGCGCCAGAACAGCGCCCGGTCCACCAGCAGGCAGGCGCCCGAGCAGTAGTCCACGTCCCGCGCGTAGCTGTACTCCGGCTGGTCCGGGTCGTCGCCGCGCCCGTAGTTCCAGGCCGAGCCGTCGCGCCACACGATGCCGCCCGCCTCCTGCAGGCGGCCGTCCGGGTAGACGAGCTTCGCCCCCACCACGCCGGCCCCCGGCTCCTGCTCGTGCGTCTCCACCAGCGGGCGCAGCCACCCGTCCGCGACCAGCGTGTCGTTGTTCAGGAAGACGATGCGGTCCGCGCGCGCGGCGCCGCCGCCGAGGTTGCAGGCCTCGACGAACCCGCGGTTGCGGTCGAAGCGGAGCGTGCGGATCCCCTCGACCGCGTCGAGCATCGCGCGCGTCTGGTCGTGCGAGCCGTCGTCCACGACGATCACCTCGCAGCCGCGCGTGTCGGCCGCGGCGGCCAGGGAGCGCAGGCACTCCCACGTGTGCCGGTGCTGGTTGTGCACCGGGATCACGATCGAGGCCGTGGGCCGGGCCGGACGCTCGAAGCGCAGCCCGCTCCAGGCCTGCCCCGCCGCACCGCTCACCATCGGGGCCTCAGCGGATGAGCCCACGCAGGTAGGCGCGCGGCACCACGCGGCGCGTGCGGATGGCGCGCCGCTTGGCCACCATGCGCGGGACCTTGCCCAGGAACCGTCCGACCGCCGCGGGGATCACCAGGGGATCGCGCCGCCCCCACGAGCCGACGTCGCGCGCGAGCTGGCCCACCACCGGCCGGATGTCCTGCAGCACGTGCCGGGTGTCGTCGTTCTTCACCAGCATCAGCCAGCGGTTCGCCAGGTACCCGGCGGCGATCCGCCGCTGGCGGATCAACCCGCTGCCGCCCCGCATGTGGTACGCGAGCGCGCGCGGGGTGAACACGCACTTCCAGCCCCGCTGCTGCGCGCGCCAGTCGAGGTCCACGTCCTCGAAGTAGGCGAAGAAGTCCTCGTCGAAGTACTCGCCGTCGAGGCGCACGTCCTCGAGCATGCTGCGGCGGTAGAGGGCGGCGCAGGCGGACGCGCCGAACACGAAGCGGCTCTCCGCGTAGTCGGCCCACTCGAACGGCCGCGAGTAGTCGCGCTCCCGCGCGTAGCGGTTGCGCGACATGTGGTGGCCGAGGCAGTCGATGTCGTCGGTGGGCCCGGATTCCTTGAGCTTGAGCACCTTGCCCGCCACCCAGCCCACGGCCGGGTCGTGGTCGAGCACGGACACCAGCTCCTCGACGAACGTCTCGGTGAGGACGACGTCGAGGTTCAGCGCGATCACGTACGGGCCGGAGGAGAGCCGGATGCCCTCGTTGACCGGGCGGCTGAAGCCGGTGTTGTGGTCCTTCTTCACCACGCGCACCCAGGGATAACGCTCCTCCACCAGGCGGACCGAGTCGTCGGTGGACGCGTTGTCGAACAGGATGACCTCGAGCGGCCCGTAGGTCTGGCGCGCGAGCGAATCGAAGAGCGGCGCGACGAACCGCGCGCCGTTGTGGTTGACGAGCAGGACGCTGACCAAAGGCTTCTCGCCGGCGGGCGCCGCGCCGGGCGCCTCCACCCGGACGGCGGCGGCGCCCGCGCCGGGCGCCGGCTGGATCAGCGAGAGCAGCGTGGCCGCCTTGTCCTCGACGTTGAAGTGCCGCCGCACGCGCTCGCCGCCCGCGCGCGCCAGCTCGGCGCGCAACGCGGGGTCCTTCACCAGGCGCTCGATCGCGTCCGCCAGCGCCTCGACGTCGCGCTCGGGCACCATCAGCCCGTTGACGCCGTCCTGGATCAGCTCGGGTATGCCCGACACCGGCGTGGTCACGACCGCATGGCCCTGGCTGAGCGCTTCGAGCAGGATCACCGGGATGCCGTCGCGGTCGCCGTCGCCGCAGTAGACCGACGGCACCACGCAGACGTCGTGCGGGCCCACCAGCGACCAGATCTGGTCGTTCGGCACCGGACCGGCGAACCAGACGCGGTCGCTCACGCCCAGCTCGGCCGCCAGGGCCTTCAGCCGCGGTCCCTCCTCGCCGTCTCCCATGATGCGGCATCGCACCTCGAGCCCACGGTCGCGCAGGAGCGCGCAGGCGCGCAGCAGGTACTCGAGGCCCTTCTTCGGCACCAGCCGGCAGGCCGCGAACACGTCCACGGGCGCGTCCGGCTCCACGGGGCCGGCGCCGGCCGGCGGCCGGTGGTAGCGCAGGTCCAGGCTGTGGTGGATCACGTGGACCTTGTCGGCGGAGGGCGGGGAGGTGAGCGCGACCAGGCGCTCCTTGCAGTAGCCCGTGCAGGCCACCATGAAGCGCGACTCCGCCATCTTCTCCGCCAGGCACTTGAACCCGTAGTCGTAGTCGAAGTCCACGAACGTGCTGATGCTGAAGGGCACGCCGAGCAGGCGCGAGGCGACCAGCGCCCGCGTCGCCGGGTAGCTCGTGCCGTAGCTGTGCACGTACCCGACGCCCTCGCGCTGGAGCAGGCGGGCGAGCGCGAGGCCGCGCGAGGGGTGCAGCCCGTGCAGGCTGCCCAGCCGCAGGAACAGCGACGGGTCTCCCCCGGCATGCGGTGCGAACAACCGCACCAGCCCCGCCGTCCGGCGCGGGCGCGTGACCAGGTAATAGACGTACGTGGCGAGGTAGCGCAGCAGCGAAGGCGTCGGGACGAACACCGTGTGGGCCAGGAGCGCCTTCGCCTCGGGGTGCAGCGGCCGGTAGCTGCCCTCCTCGAGCGCCACCACCAGCACGCGCCGCTGCCGCCCGATCCGCGCGAGCATCTGCAGCACCTCGCGGTAGATGAAGGTGTGCGAGAGGTCGGGGAGGATCGGCAGCAGGAAGGCCAGCGTGCCGCCCGGGGGCTCGGCGGGCGGCCGGGGCGGCGGCAGCCGGCGCGTCACGGGAAGGGCGATCCGCGTGAGCAGGCGGGCGAGCGGCGCCAGGGCCTGGAACGCAGCCAGGTCCAGCAGCGGCGCCGCGAGCGTGCGCCGCCGGAGCGGCCGCGGCTCCATCTCCGGTCCGAGGAGCACACGCGCGCGCGCCCGCGCCAGCGCGGAGAGGACCACCGAGAGGTTCGCGTGAACGCCGTGCTGGCCAGGCTGCCACGGAACCACGACCACGTCGAACGTCTCCCGGCGCAGCTCGCGCAGCAGCTCCAGCGCGGCGCGCAGCGGCCGGTACAGGTGCCCGGCGTAGACGTAGACGCGGGCGAGGCCGGGCCGCGAGCCGAACGCGGCCTGCTCGGCCTGGGTGACGACCAGGCTGACCTCGTGGTCGGGGTAGCGCGTGCGCACGGCGTCGAGCGCGCGGGCCGTGTGGTCGGCCTGCGGCGCGCGCACGAGCAGGACCTTGGGGACGGAGCCCCCCGCCCCGGAACGGGCGCGCTGGCGCGAGCGCGCGAGCGCGCGCAGCGGCCAGCCCGCGACGTGATGCGCCAGGGACAGCGCGGACGAGGAGTGGACGAGACGCCGGTACCGTTCGAGCACGCGGAAGCCCATGGTCAGCCGGATCTGGTGCAGCTCCTCGTGGCGCGTGGCCAGCTCCTGGCGCAGCCATTCCCGCTCCTGCTTCGACGACTCCGGCTCCACGGGCGGCTTGCGGGCGGCCTCGGCCAGGCGCCGCCGCAGGTCCTCGTTCTCGAGCTGCAGCGTCAGCCGCCGGCCGAGCTGCGTAAACAGCCCGCGGATCCGGTCCGCCTCCTCCGGCGCCGCCTCGAGCAGGGGCCCGAGCGCCGCCGGCCGCTCCGCGCCCACCGCCAGGAGCCCCAGCCCGTGGCCGTGCGCGAACTCGAAATGCGGCCAGCGCCGCTTCAGCTCGCCCCACAGCCGGTGCACGCCGAAGTCGCCCTCGGTCACCGCGATGTCGTGCAGGAGCACCACCCCGCGCGCGCTCACCTTGGGCAGCCAGGCCTCGAAGTCGTGCCGGACCGCCTCGTAGGTGTGGTACCCGTCGATGTGCAGCAGGTCGATCGAGCCGTCCTCGAACTGCGGCAGCGCCGCGTCGAACGTGCTCTGCACCAGCCGCGAGAAGCGGCCGTAGAGCGGATCGTGGTGCGCGCCCAGCTCGGCCAGCACCCGCGGGCCGTAGAACCCCGTCTGGGAGTCGCCCTGCCAGGTGTCCACCGCGCAGCAGCGCGTGTCGAGCCCCAGCTCGAGCACCGCCTCGCAGAACGCGCAGTAGGAGTCGCCGAAATAGGTCCCCAGCTCCACGAGCGTGCGCGGCCGCAGCAGGTCCACGAGCAGCATGCCGAACGGGATGTGCTCGATCCATCCCGAGTGCGGCGTGAGCCGCCGCGGCAGCCGGAGCGCGACCGGGTGGGCCAGCGGGTCGAAGCTCATTCCTTGATCGCCTCGAACAGCAGGCCGTTCGGCCCCATCATCCCGTGCCAGTAGCTGTGCAGCAGGTAGACGTGCGTGCGAAAGCCGATGCGCCGGAGCCTGGCCAGCATCTCCACCGAGAAGATCGTGTAGACGAGCACTCCCTCCGAGAGCCGCACCGGGTCCTGGTGGTACACGGGCTCGAGGTGGTGGACGAGGTTGCCCTGCGCGTCCACGGTGGCGCGTACCTCGTCCAGGAACTCGGTCTGGTAGAAGGGCACGGTGAAGACGTGCCGGCCGCCGGGGCGGAGCACGCGGTGCACTTCCGCGTGGCCCTGGTACGGATCGGCCACGTGCTCGAACACGTCCGAGGAGAGGACGACGTCGATGCTCTCGCTGGGGAACGAGAGCGACATCAGGTCCTGGTGCATGATCCCGTTCACGACGGTCCCGCTCGCCAGCGCCGGGTCGAGGTACTCGCTGCACAGGTAGTCGGCCCGGCGCGAGAGCACGTCGTGGATGGCGCCCTTGCTCTCCGTGTTGTAGACGACCAGCGACTCGAGCCGCGCCACGTCGCGCAGGTTCCGGAGCTTGAGCCCGCGCGCGGTGGACAGGGAATGGCAGACCACGTACGCGAGCTGGCGATGCCGGGTGCGTGCGTGGCAGCGGGCGCAGATGCCGGTCTCGCGCAGGTTCTCGTGCTCGATGTACAGGGGCGCCAGCCCTCCGCAGACCGTGCACTTCACCACGCTCCAGTGCAGCGTCGACACCAGGCGCTCGAAGGGCGTCAAGGCGGGGGAGGGCAGGTAGAGCGGGTAGCGCAGGTGGCGGTGGGCCGGGTTGCCGGCGCCGGGGCGGCGCCAGCCCTCGCCGCGGCCGCGCCACGGCGATTCCGCGCCGCTCATGATCCGGCGGCCGCCGTCTGCGGCGGTCGCCGCCGCCACCGCCGCGGCGCGGCGACGGCGTGCGACGAGCTTCCGTACCGGCCACCCGGCGGCCGCGTGGACGGACGAGAGCAACCCCGACGAGCGGATCAGGCGCCGGTACCCCGCGAGCACTCGCCAGCCGATCGAAGCGTGGAACTGCGTGAGCTGGTCGCTGCCGTCGCGGGGCGCCGGCGCGCGCACGAGCCGCCGTGCCGGCCACGTCAGGACGGAGTGCACCGAGCGCAGGACGCGCGACGAGCTGACGGCGGACCGGTAGGTGTGGAGCACCTGCCAGCCCAGCGTGGACTGGATCTGCCGCAGCTCGTCTTCGGCGGGTGCGGCGCCGGCGGGCTCGCGGGTCACGGCCTCCTCGGGCTCAACGAGAGGCGGGTGCGGAATGGCGGCTCTCTCCGGCGTGCGTCGTTTCATCGCGCGGCCTGACCGCGCCGGCGTCCGTCGGCTGCGCCGGCGTCACCGCCACCTGGAACGTCCCCTCGAGGTCGGCCACGCCGGCGTGGCGCGGCCGCGAGCGCGGAGGCACCTCGACCAGGAAGCGGCCCGCCGCCGGCACGTGGCACAGCCGCTCGACGTGCGGGTGGACCGGCTGCGCGGCGTCGGCGCGCTGGCGGTCGTAGTCGTCGCGGCTGATCGCGGCCAGGCCGACCTCGAACGTGTATTCGTCCGGACCCAGGCGGAGCGCGACGTCCTGGCGCAGCCGGATGCGGCTGCCGCGGGGCACCGATCGGGGCACCGGCGCCTCGCTTCCGTGCTGGAGCGTGTTCCTTCCGTGGACGAGCACGGCCCGGGCGTTGAACACCTGCACTCCGCCGATCGGCACCTCGATGTCGCGCAGCAGCTCGAACTCGGAGAAGAAGCTCGCGACCTCGCCCGGCGCGAAGGCCACCCGGGGCTCGCCGCGCGCGTCGCAGACCGCGGCCGCGAGGCAGCGGGCCGAGCCGTCGGAGACCTGGCGCACCCCCGAGAGGTCGAGGAACGCGGACGCGGCCGGCCACGGCATCGCCTCGGATGACCGTGCCGCCTCGGCGCCCATGGGCTCCGCCGCCGCGGCCGCCGCGGCGCCGCGCGCCCTCTGCTCCAGCAGCAGGTACCGGCGCACCGCCTCCGGCGCGTCGCCTACGAAACCGACCTCGCCCCGCTCGAGGAGCAGCGCGCGGCGGCAGAACTGCTCCACGTCCAGCATCGAGTGCGAGACGAGCAGGATCGAGGCGCCGCGGTCGCGCAGCTCGCGCAGGCGGCGGTGGCACTTCTGCTGGAAGAACACGTCGCCCACCGCCAGCGCCTCGTCGATCAGCAGCACGTCCGCGTCCACGCTCGCGGCCACCGCGAAGCCCAGCCGCACGAACATCCCGCTCGAGTAGAGCTTCACCGGCTGGTCGAAGAAGGGCCCGATGTCCGCGAACGCGGCGATCTCCTCCAGGCGCGCCTCGCGCTCGGAGGCCGCGATGCCGAGGATCGCCGCGTTCATGGCCGCGTTCTCACGCCCGGTGAACTCCGGGTTGAAGCCGCTGCCCAGCTCGAGCAGGGCAGCCACCCGCCCGCGCACCAGCACCTCTCCCTCGGTGGGCGCCAGGATGCCGGCCAGGATCTGGAGCAGCGTGCTCTTGCCGGAGCCGTTGCGGCCGATCACGCCGAGCGTCTCCCCGCGGGCGACCTCGAAGCTGACGTCGCGCAACGCCCAGAACTCGCGGGCCGGGCCGCGGCGCGGCAGCAGCCTCTGCGTGAGCCACTCGTGCGAGCGGTCGTAGATGCGGTAGCGCTTGCCCACGCGCTCGGCGTGCACGGCCAGGCCGGCGGGCAGGGAGGACGGCGCGGATGACGGGAGGGGCACGCAACCGGCGATGCTAGTGGACGCCAGGCGTGATGGCAACCCCGCTACATCACGTCGGCGAAGCCCCGGCGGGTCTTCATGAACCACGCGTAGCCGGCCACCATGAACGCGGCGGTCGCGGCCGTCCAGACCGCCACGCCGGCGGCCTCCGGAGCCTTCCCGTGGAAGATCGCGTCGCGGGATCCCTCGACCACGAACGCGAGCGGGTTCAGCGCGAGCGCCGCGCGCAGCGGAGGGGGGACGCTCTCGGCCGGGTAGATGATCGGCGTGGCGAAGAAGAGCACCTGCAGGGCGAGTGGGACCACGTAGGCGAGATCGCGGACGAAGACGCCGAGGCTGGCCAGCAGCCAGCTCAGGCCCAGGCAGAGGAAGACGAGCGGCAGCGCCACCAGGGGCAGCAGCAGCACCGTGGCGGGCAGCGACCCGCGCGCGGCCAGCGTGAAAGCCAGCAGCACCACCAGCCCGAGGGCGCCGTGGAAGAGCGCGGCGCCCACCACCGCCAGCGGGAGCACCTCGAGCGGGAAGACGACCCTCTTGACGAAGTTGGGCACCGCGAGCACCAGCCCCACCGCGCGGGTCGCGCACTCGCTGAGCACGTTGAAGGCGACCAGGCCGGTGAACAGGAACAGCGCGAACTCGCCCAGCGTCCCGGTCCGCGCGCCCGGCCAGCGCGCCCGGAAGACGACGCCGCCCACGAAGGTGAACAGGCCGAGCATCACGACCGGGTGGATGAACGACCAGAAGATCCCGAGCAGGGAGCCACGGTAGCGGCCCTCGACCTCGCGGCGGACGAACAGCCACGCCAGCCCGCGCCGGGCCCAGAGCGCGCGCGCCATGGTCCGCGGGTCGAGATGACGGACGAGCCGCGGCGAGGCGGGCGTGATCCGCGCCACCGAGGCGGAGGGCGCGGGGGTCGCGGCCGGCGGAGGAGCCGTCACGGCCGGCATTGTTTCACACCGCGTGCGCGCCCCTCGCCGCCGGTGGACCTGTGCTACAGTGCGGCCAAGTTCCACGATCCCGACCCTGGTGACCATCCGCAGCCGCCGCGCGCTGGGCTTGATCGTCGTCACCGCTCTCGCCGGCGCCGCCGGCGAGCCTGCGGCCGCCGCGCGTCCTTCGCCCCGCATCCAGCGCACGACGGCCGAGATCATGGCCCGCGCCGGGCGCTACGAGCAGGGCGGACGGATGACCGTGGTCAAGCCGCGCGAGCGTCCGGCACGCGCGCGCCGGTCGCTGCCGCACGACCCGCGCGCGTTGAAGGCGGCGCGCGTGGTCCACGGCCGCGCGGTGCCGGTGGACGCCCCGTCCGACCTGGAGCCGCGCGCGCCGCAGACCGTCGCGGCCCCGAACTTCACCAGCGTGCGCCGGAGCGAGTCGTTCTTCACCCCGCCCGACTCGATGGGGGCGGTCGGCCCCACGCAGTTCCTGACGCACGTGAACGGATGGGTGCGCGTGCACAACAAGGCCACCGGCGGGCTGGGCGCGTTCGAGACCGACACCTTCGCCTTCTGGGCGCCCGTGATGGAGGACTTCTTCAACGGGTTCCCGGCCGACCCGCGCGTGTGGTTCGACCGGCTGACCGACCGCTGGATCACGATCAGCGCCGAGTTCAACGGCGACCCCGGCGTCAACGGCAACCGCATCCTGCTCGCGGTCAGCGACGGCCCGGTCATCACGGCTTCGACGGTGTGGGCGTATTTCTACTTCGACCAGGACCAGGCCTCGCCGGTGGGCGACTTCGGCTGCGAGGCCGACTTCCCGACGCTCGGCGTGGACGCGCAGGCCCTCTACATCGGCGCGGCGATGTGGTGCGGGGCGGGCGCGGGCTCGTGGGTGAACAACACCGCGTTCGTCGTCCGGAAGGCGTCGCTGCTGAACCCCGCGACCCCGTCCGACCTGACGGCGACGCCGGGGGCGGTGACCGCGTTCCGCGAGCTGCTCGGCCCCAGCGGCGGGCTGTTCACCCCGCAGGGCGTCAACAACTACGACCCCGCGGCGAACAAGGGCTACTACGTCAGCGTGGACGTGGCCTCGTTCGACACGCTCGTGGTGCGCGAGGTGTTCAACCCGGGCAGCGGCGCGCCCACGCTGGGGGATGACCAGTTCCTGCCCGTGGCGGCCACGGACTTCCCGGTGGACGTGCCGGTGCCCGGCGGCGGCCTCGCCCTCGACGGCGGGGACGACTCGCTGCTCTCCGCCCACCTTCGCAACGGCCGCATCTGGACGTCGCACCAGGTGGCGGTGAACGCGAGCGGGGTGGCGGACGGCACCGGTGACCGCAACGCGACACGCTGGTACGAGCTGGACGTGACCGGCCCGTCGCCGAGCGCGGTCCAGATCGGCACCGTGTTCGACCCCGGCGCCACCCCGCGCAGCTACTGGATGAGCAGCATCATGGTCTCCGGGCAGGGCCACGCGGCGCTCGGCTTCACGGCGGCCTCGGCCGCGCTGTCGCCGTCGGCGGCGACGGTGGGCCGGCTCGCGGGCGACCCTCTCGGCACCACCGCCGGCACGCCGGTCGTCTACCATCCCGCGGAGGCGGCGTACCTGGCCAGCACGCCGACCGAGACGCGCTGGGGCGACTACTCGATGACGTCGCTCGACCCGTGCGACGACATGACGCTGTGGACGATCCAGGAGTTCGCGGCCACGCCGGTCCCCGGCGTCAACCCGAACTGGGGCACGCGCGTGGTGCGGCTGCTGGCGCCGCCGCCGGCCACGCCGGTCTCCGCCTCGCCGGCGGTCGTTCCGCTCGGGCGCACCTCCATCCAGGTGACCGTGCAGGCCAGCACGCCCGCTGGCGCGGCGTTCTACGACACACCCTCGACGGGGATGTCCTCGTGCCGCACGCGCCTCACCGCGGCGGTCGGCCAGGGCGTCACGGTCAACAGCGTGCGTCTCGTGGACGCCGACACGGTGATCCTGGACATCAACACGACCGCCGCGGCTCCGGGACCCGCCGGCGTGACCGTGACCAACCCCGACGGACAGAGCAGGGTCGGCACCGTGCTCACGCTCGCGCCGGTTTCGGCGTCCAAGGCGGCGACCGGGAGCTTCCGCGAGGGAGGCGCGATCACCTACACGATCGTGCTCACCAACCGCGCGTCGTTCCCGAGCACCGACAAGGCCGGCGACGAGCTGACCGACACGCTGCCGGCGGCGGTCACCCCGGTCGGCCCGCCCACGGCGACGATCGGCGCGGCCGCGCTCACCGGCAACACGCTGACCTGGAACGGCGCGCTGCTCGCCGGACAGTCCACCACGATCACGGTGAATGCCGTGATCAACGCGGGGGCCGAGGGGCAGATCCTGACCAACCAGGCGCAGGTCCAGCAGGACCTCGAGGGCAACG
>DATBIZ010000566.1:0-5950 GCA_036556645.1 Vicinamibacteria bacterium
CGCGAGAACCACACACCGATGCACTTGTCACCATGGCTCGCGATGATGGCCCGGCCCGGCCAGGAAGGCGGCCTGTATTCCCAGACGCCGACCGTGTGCTGGCAGTCGTTCGGCTTCGTCGCGGCGGCCTCTGCGGTGGCCGGCCACGCCAGGACGAAGGCAAGGAGCCCAGGGAAGAACCCCATGGTTGCCTCCTCTCGGTATCGAGTGGGATGGAGGAACCATGGTAACCACGCTGTCAAGCGCGCCGTGGGTAGCTGAGCGGTATGATTCCGCACCTCGATCCAGGGAGATGAGATGAGGACAACCGCGGTGCTGCTCGGGCTGCTCGCCGTTCCCGGTGTCGCGTCCGCCGCCGACCCCGACCAGAAGGAGTGGATCCAGCTCTTCGACGGCAAGACGCTGGACGGCTGGACGCCGAAGATCGCCGGCTACGACATCGGCGTGAACTACGCCGACACGTACCGCGTCGAGAACGGCGCGATCAAGGTGTCCTACGACAAGTACGACACGTTCGGCAGCCGCTTCGGCCACCTCTTCTACAAGACGCCGTTCTCGCACTACGTGATCGCGGTCGAATACCGCTTCGTGGGCCAGCAGGCCAAGGACGGCCCGGCCTGGGCCTTCCGGAACAGCGGCGTGATGTTCCACGGCCAGCCGCTCGAGACCATGAAGAAGGACCAGGACTTCCCCATCTGCATCGAGGCGCAGTTCCTGGGCGGGCGCGGCGACGGCAGCGCGCGCTCCACCGCCAACCTCTGCACGCCGGGCACGAACGTGGTGATGAAGGGCAAGCTCGAGACCACGCACTGCATCAACTCGTCGTCGAAGACCTACGACGGCGACCAGTGGGTGCGCGCGGAGATCGAGGTGCACGGCGGCGGCGAGGTCGTCCACCGGGTCAACGGCGAGACCGTGCTCCGCTACGAGCAGCCGCAGATCGGCGGCGGGGCCGTGGCGAACTTCGACCCCGCGGCCAAGCGCGACGGCGAGATCCTGGCCAGCGGGACGATCTCGCTGCAGGCGGAGAGCCACCCGGTCGAGTTCCGCAAGGTGGAGCTGCTGAACCTGGTCGGCTGCATGGACCCAAAGGCGAAGAACTACAAGACGTACTTCGAGAAGGACGACCGCGCGGCCTGCCGCTACCAGTGAGCGGACGCCCGGGGCTGTCGTGCGCGCGTGATATGATGCCCTCACACTGAGCCGCGTGGGCCGCTCCAATCCTTCCACGCGCGCAGCGCGTGAGGTGGCCATGATCAGACCCTCGGTCGAATACGTCGGCTTCCACTGCACGGAAGACCGGCGCGAATACGTGCTGCGGCTCCGCGCCGGTGAGGACATCCGCCAGTACACCGTCGGCATCGCGCTGGCCGCCTTCTCCTCGGGCCGCGTGCGCTACCAGGACGGCCCCGAGATCTCGTTCCTGAAGCTGAGCCACGAGCTGGAGGCCAGCGGCTCGGCGCCGGTGGACGCGGACTTCACGGTCTCCGAGGACGAGCTGAGCGCGTATCGCACCGCGCACCCGGCCGCCAAGAGCCGGCTCTCTACGCCCGCGCCGCAGGTTCAGCGCGTGGACGGCGCCGTCGTACCCGCCCCCGCCCCCGGCAGCAGCCCGACCACTTCGAGGTCGTAGTCGGTGTAGCTGCGGTAGCGGCCCCGCAGCCACAGCAGGATCTCGCCCCCGTTCCCCCGGGGCACGATCGGCCGCAGGTTGTCGGCGGCGGAATCGCGCGTGACCGCCTGCCACCGCCACGTCCGTCCGCCGTCCCCGGTGGCGCCGGCGAAGATCTCCCAGTGCCGGCGGCCGTCGGCGGCGCTCAGGAGCGGAGCGCCCGTCGCCGGGTCCGCGTCGGTGGAGACGTACACGCGCGCCGGATCGCCGGGCACGAGCGCCACGCCTCCGGTGTAGTCGTCCTCGCCGGCGTAGAGGCGCGTGCCGGCGTACGCGATCTCGTGGTCCTGCCAACCCGCGCCCGTCCAGGCCGCCAGCCGGTAGCGGTGGTCGGTGCCGCCCTCGCCGGACGGCAGCCCCGCGGAGTCCTTCTGCACCGAGTAGGCGACGAAGGGCCGCCCCTGCGCGTCGAGCTCGAGGTCGGTGACCCAGGCCACGTTCCGCGGGTCGCCGTGGAAGACGCGCGTGCCCTCGACCGGGTCGCGCAATCCCTCGGCCAGGGGCCGGATCGCCGTCCCGTCCGAGCGGTGCAGCACGCCGCGGCGATAGAACGCGTGATAGAGGCTGTTGTCGAAGTTGCGGGGGTGCCCTTCGGTGTAGGCGAGGTGGATCGTGTCGCGCCCGTCGGAGGCGTACTTCACGTACGGCCGGTGGCGGAACGCGGCCGGCACGTCGATGACCACGCCGCCCGCCTTCCAGGTCTCGCCTTCGTCGTCCGACCAGGCCAGCGACGGCTTGAAGCGGTTGTCGAGCCCGCGGAAGAAGTCGTAGATCCGGCCGCCCTCGCCGGCGAGCCGGTGCAGGTTCGAGTAGGTCACGCTCGACGACGCGCTCGGCACGAACGCGCGCTCGCCGCTCCAGGCGGTCGCGTCGCCTCTCCGCCGCGACACGCGGGAGAGGATCCGGTTGTCGAAGCCGTGGCCGGTCCACACCGCGAGCAGCCGCCCGTCGCCGCGCACCACGAACGCCGGCGTGTCGTGGTCGTCGTAGCGGCCGGGCTTCTCGACCGCGGTCGCGCCGAGCCGGAAGCGCGTGGCCGCGCCGGTGCCCAGGTCCACGCTCGTCGCCTCCACCCTGCCGCGGCGCGACGCGTCGGAGCGCCCGGCGGGGACACTGCCGAACACGAGGCGTCCGTTCGCGACCACGGCGCGCTCGTCCTGGAACCAGCACCAGCCGCCGTCGTCGTTGAGGACGATCGGCGCGCGCACGGCGGGTCGTCCGTCGTGCGCCGCTCGCCGCCCGGCGTCCTGGGCCGCGAGCGACGCCGTGAAGACGACCGCGAACCCGGCCAGGAGGACGAAGTGTGGACCGGGGACGGCGACGTGGGTCGGGCGCATGGGCGAAGACTACACGCTTTGCGCCGTGGCGGATCGGACCTCTCCGGCGGCCCGTACCCGTTACCCTGACGCCCTTCACCCGCACTTGGCTTAGGATTCCGGCGGAGGTCAGGCCGATGCCCACACGCCACGCGCGTCCGACGGCGGCGCTCGCACTGCTCGTGCTGTCGTTCGCTGCCGTAGAGGCCCGCGGCGAAGGCCAGGGCGCGATCGGCGCCCCGGCGGTTCCGCGGAGCAAGCGCCAGCCGCAGCCGGGCTGGCTCGGCCTGTCGGGCAGCGGCCTTTTCACCCTGCCCGACATCCGGACGATGGCCCCCGGCGAGTTCGTGGTCGGCGTGACCGTGGACAACCGCGACCGCGACCCGCTCGGCATCGACCTGCTCGACGGCGCGCTGGCCTGGAACGTGGGCCTGACGCGGCGCATGGAGACCTACGGGCGCGTGGTGGCCAGCCGCGTGGTGACCGTGCCCGGCCGGCGCCTGCCGCTGCCGCCGCCCCCGCTCGACCTGATCGTGCCCGCCTCCGTGGACCCGCCGCGGCGGCCGTATTACCCGCTCTTCTCGCTGACGCCCTACGTGAACGACCGCGGCGTGGCGCGGTTCAGCGAGTTCGTGCCCGGCGACGCCGTGTTCGGGGTGAAGTACCGGCTGGCCGACCCGCGCGGGCGGCGGCCCGGCCTCGCCGCCGCCGCGCAGCTCACCCTGCCGATGCCGCAGGGGCTCGCCGACCTGCAGTCCGGCGGCGGCACGGGCACGGTGGACATAGGCGTCCGCGCGATCGCGGAGTGGCGCCTCGGCCGCTTCGACCTCACCACCTCGGCGCTGTACGTGCGCACCGGCGGCACGCCCTACGGCGACCGGCTGGTGCGCCTCGAGCCCGGCGTGGCGGCCGGGCGCGCGAGCGGCCGCGTGGACGAGATGCCGCTCTCGCTGCCGAACCGGCTGGAGCTGGGCGTCGGCGCGCGCCGCCCCCTCCGGCCCTGGCTGGCGGCGGTGCTGGAGACCAGCGCGGCGCTCGAGGTCGGCTACCGCAGCTACGCGCTCGACCGCATCACGCCGGTGGACGTGCTGGGCGGCGTGCAGATCAGCCACAAGCGCCTGCGCGCGGCGGTGGCGCTGCGCTACCACGGCAACGCGGCGCGGACCGGCGAGGTGCGCTCGTCGCCGCTGGCCGGAGCGCTGGACCTGACCGACGTGCCGGCCGAGCCGCTCGCCGACTACCTGCGCCGCGTGGGCGCGGCGCCGGCGCTCGAGTGGCTGCGCGGGCGCAGCCAGCGCGTGCTGCTGTCGCCGCCCGCGAGCGTGGCCCTGCCGGCCGGGGCGCGGGTGATCCCCGCCCAGTACGAGATCGAGTCCGAGCACCAGATCGGCTTCATGTTCGCGCTGGGCTGGGCGTTCTGACCGGCACGCTCCCCCGCCGCCGCTCCCGCGCCTCCTCGATCACGAGGTAGAGCACCGGGATGAAGAACAGGTTCAGCACGGTCGAGGCGAGCATCCCGCCGAACACGGTCGTGCCCACGGAGTGGCGGCTGGCCTGCCCCGCCCCGTGCGCGACCACCAGCGGCACCACGCCCAGGATGAAGGCCAGGGAGGTCATCAGGATCGGCCGCAGGCGGATCCGCGCCGCCTCCACCGCCGCGTCCGCGATCGAGAGGCCGCGCTCGCGGAGCTGCTCGGCGAACTCCACGATCAGGATCGCGTTCTTCGAGGCCAGCCCCACCAGCATCACCAGCCCGATCTGGCAGTAGACGTCGTTCTGCAGGCCGCGCAGCCACTGCGCGCCGAGCGCGCCCAGCAGCGCCATCGGCACCGCCATCAGCACGATGAACGGCAGCACGAAGCTCTCGTACTGCGCGGCCAGCGTCAGGTAGACGACCAGGGTGCCCAGCCCGAAGAGCAGCGCCGCGGTGGCGCCCGACTCGATCTCCTCGAGCGAGAGGCCGGTCCACTCGTAACCGAAGCCCTGCGGCAGCGTCCGCTCGCTCAGCGCCTCCATCGCCGCGATCGCCTCCCCCGAGCTGCGGCCGGGCGCGGCGGAGCCGTTCACCTCGGCGGAGCGGAACAGGTTGTAGTGCGAGATCACGCCCGGGGTCGTGGACTGGGTGACGCGGACCAGGTTGTCGAGCGGGATCATCATGCCGTTGTCCGACCGCACGTAGAACTGCTGGAGGTCGCGCGGCTGCGCGCGGAACTGCCGGTCGGCCTGCACGTAGACGCGGTACGAGCGGTGGTTGAAGTCGAAGTCGTTGACGTAGGCCGAGCCCATGTAGGTCTGCAGGGTGTCCGTGATCTGCTGCAGCGGCACGCGCACCGTCTTGGCCTTCTCGCGGTCGATGGTGACCACGAACTGCGGGTCGCTGGCCGTGAACGCGGTGAACAGGCCCTGCAGGCCGGGGTGGCCGTTGCCGGCCGCCACCACGTCCTGCGTGACCTTGGCCAGCTCCTCGAGCGTGTGGCCGCCCTGGTCCTGCACCACGTACTGGAAGCCGCCGAACGTGCCCAGGCCCTCGATGGCCGGAGGCAGGAACGGCATCACCATCGCCTCCGTGATCGCGCCCAGCTCGCCGCGCAGGCGCCCGATCACCGCCTGCGCCGAGTGGTCCTCTCCGCGGCGCTGCGAGTAGGGCTTGAAGCCGAAGAACATCAGCCCGCGGTTGGGGGCGGTGCCGGCGAAGCTGAAGCCGGTGATCGCGAACACGGTGTCCACCTCCGGCTGCTTCATCAGGACCGCCTGCGCGCGCTCGCCGACCTTGCGCGTGTACTCGAGCGAGGCGCCCTCGGGCGCCTGCACGATGATCATCCCCCAGCCCTGGTCCTCGTCCGGGACGAAGGCCTGGGGGACGGCCTTGTACACCCCGAAGCTCAGGAGGAGGCCGGCCGCGAACAGGCCGAGGGCCCAGCCGCGCCGGCCCAGCGTGTGCCGCAGCGACGCGCGGTAGCGC
>DATBIZ010000567.1:0-5062 GCA_036556645.1 Vicinamibacteria bacterium
ATGCGTGACGTTCGGGTGCCCTTCGTGCGGCGCTGTCGCGTGGAGTTCGAGGACGGCCGTACCGGGACCGCTTTTCTGGTCAACATCAACGTCCAGGGAGCGTACGTGGCGCGCGACGACCTGCGCCCGGCCGGGGCAGGCGCATCCGCCGAGCTGCCCGCGCTCGGCGCGACGCTGCGCTGCTTCTTCCACCTGCCGGGGCGCGCGCGCGACCTGGCGGTCTCGGCCGTGGTCACCTGGGTCAACCCGCGGCAGGAGCACCCGGTCCACGGGCTGCCGCCGGGCTTCGGCCTGAGCTTCCGCGGGCTGTCCGACGGCGACCGCGACGCGATCGCGCAGGTGGTAGACGATTACCTGGCCCGCCACCCGGCGGCGCGGTAGCGCCCGGCGAGCGATCCCCGGAGGCGACGCTAGAGCAGCAGCAGCAGGGGACCCTCCAGCCGCCGGCGCACCTCGCCCAGGAAGCGGGCACCGAGCGCGCCGTCCACCACGCGGTGGTCGCAGGAGAGCGTCACGTTCATGCGCTGTCCCACCGCGACCTGGTCGTCCACCACCACGGGCACCTTGCGCACCGCGCCCACGGCCAGGATCGCGCTGCCCGGCGGGTTGATGATCGCGGTGAACTCGGTCACGCCCATCATCCCCAGGTTCGAGATCGTGAAGGTCGCGTTCGCGTACTCCTCGGGCTTGAGCCTGCGGTCGCGGGCGCGCGCGGCCAGGTCCTTCGCCTCGCGCGCGATCTCGACCACGGACTTGCGGTCCGCGCCGCGCACGACCGGCGTGATCAGCCCGTCGGGGATCGCGACCGCGATGCCGACGTCCACCTGGCCGAAGGTGACGATCTTGTCCTCGGCCCAGGTGGCGTTGACCAGCGGGAAGGCCGCGAGCGCCTGCGCGCACGCCTTGACGACCAGGTCGTTGACGGAGACCTTGGTCTCGGTGGCCGCGATCACCTGCTCGCGCAGGGCCATGGCCGCGGCCATGTCCACCTCCATCGTCACGTAGAAGTGCGGGGCGGTGAACTTGCTCTCCGAGAGCCGGCGCGCGATCACCTTGCGCATGTTCGAGAGCGGGATCTCCTCGCCAGGCGCGACGCCCGGGGCGGCCGCCGGCGCCGGCGCGCCGCCGGCCTGCGCATCGGACGCCGACCAGGCTTCGATGTCGCGCTTGATGATCCGGCCGCCGGGCCCGCTGCCGGACACCGAGGCCAGCGGGATGTTCTGCTGCGCGGCCATGCTGCGCGCGAGCGGGCTGGCCTTCACGCGGCCGCCGTCCCCGCCCTCGGCGGCGGGCGCGCGGGAGGTGGGGGCCGCCGCGGGAGCCGGCCGCGGCCCGGAAGGGGAAGCGCTGACCGGCGGCGTCTTCGCAGACTCGGCGACCGACGCCGACTGGTCCGCCGGCGCGGCCTTGCTCGCGGCGCTGGCCGCGGCGGCCGCCGGCGACGGTGCCGGCGCCGGCTGGCCCTGGCCCGGCGTGGCCGAACGCGCGGCCGCGGCCTCCGCGCTCCCGGCCCCACCCTTCGCCGGCGGCGCGGCGGCGGGCGCGGGCGGCGCGGCCGGCGGCGCCTGCGCGACCAGCTTGGAGATGTCCTCGTTCGGCTCGGCGATCACGCCGATCAGCGCGCCGACCGGGGCCTTGCCCCCCGCCGGCACCAGGATCTGGCGCAGCACTCCGCCGCCGAGCGCCTCCATCTCCATGTTGGCCTTGTCGGTCTCGATCTCGGCCAGCACGTCCCCCTGCTTGACCGCGTCGCCTTCCTTCTTGTTCCACTTGACGATGGTGCCTTCCTCCATCGTCGGCGACAGCTTGGCCAGCACGACCTTCGTGACCACGGCGGACGCTCCTTGTTGTTTGTCCGTGCCTCGGTGGCTCTGGGCCTCGGGTTACCTGTACAGGACCTGCCGCACCGCGTCGACCACCTTCTCGGGCACCGGCAGGTACGCCTTCTCGAGCGCCTTGGCGTAGGGCATCGGCACGTCCGCCGCGTGCACGCGCACCACCGGCGCGTCGAGGTCGTCGAAGCACTCGCGCTGGATGCGGTCGGCGATCTCCGCGCCGAAGCCCGCCATCCGCCAGCCCTCTTCGACCACCACGCAGCGGTTGGTCTTGCGCACCGACTCGAAGATCAGGTCCTCGTCGAGCGGCCGCAGCGTGCGTGGATCCACCACCTCGGCCTGGACGCCGTCGGCGGCCAGCTTCTCCGCGGCGGCGAGCGCGTTGACCACGGAGCGGCTCCACGCCACGATCGTCACGTCCGATCCCGCCCGCTTCACCTCGCCCAGGCCGAGCGGGATGTGGTACTCCTCCTCCGGCACCTCGCCCTTGTAGTTGTAGAGGACCTCGTTCTCCATGAAGATCACCGGGTTGTCGTCCCGGATCGCGCTCTTCAGGAGGCCCTTGGCGTCCTTGGGCGTGGACGGCATCACCACCACCAGCCCGGGGCAGTGCGCGTAGATCGCCTCGAACGACTGCGAGTGCTGCGCCGCCACCTGCGCGGCCGCGCCGGACGGACCGCGCATGACCATGGGGCAGCGGATCTGGCCGCCGGACATGTAGCGGTACTTGGCCGCGTGGTTGATGATCATGTCCAGGGCGAGCAGCGAGAAGTTGAACGTCATCATCTCCGCGATCGGCCGCAGCCCGATGAAGGCGGCGCCGACCGCGATCCCGGCGATCACCTCCTCGGCGATCGGCGTGTCGCGCACGCGCCACTCGCCGTACTGCGCGAGCAGGCCCTGCGTCACCTTGTAGGCGCCCTGGTAGGCCCCGACCTCCTCGCCCAGGATGAACACGTTCTGGTCGCGGGCCATCTCCTCGCGCATGGCCTGCTGCAGGGCGTCGCGCATGGTGATCTGCGCCACGCTAGCTGCCCACCTTGGCGGTCGCCTGCTCGGCGGCGGCGGCCGGGTCGGCCGCCGCACCCGGGCGGCCGGGCGCGGCCTGCTGCTCGGGCGGCGGGGGCTGCCAGGGCGGAAGCGCCTCGGGCACGCGGTCCTCGCGGGTGGCCGCCTTCCAGGCCGGGTCCTTCTCCGCCGCCTTCATGTTGATGTACGGCGAGCGCACGTAGACGTCCTCGTACATCGTCTCGACGGCCGGCTCCGGGCTCTCCTCGACGAAGCGGACCGCGTCGTCCATCTGGGCGATCACCTCGCGGTCGAGGGCGTCGAGCTCGGCCTGCGTCACGCGCTCCTGCTCCATCAGCCGCTTGCCCCAGAGGAGGATCGGGTCGGACTTCATCATGTCCTCGACCTCCTCCTTGGTCCGGTACTTGCCCGGGTCGGACATGGAGTGGCCGCGGTAGCGGTAGGTCTCGGCCTCGATCAGCGTGGGCCGCTTCTCCTTGCGCGCGCGTTCGATGGCCTCGCCGACCGCGGTGCGCACCGCGATCACGTCCATGCCGTTGACGTCGCGCCGGGTGATCCCGTAGGCGGAGCCGCGCTGGTAGAGGTCCTTCACCGAGGACGCACGGTCGATCGAGGTGCCCATCCCGTACCGGTTGTTCTCGATGATGTAGACGACGGGCAGGTCCCACAGCGCGCTGACGTTGAGCGCCTCGTGGAACGCGCCCTCGTTGACCGCCCCGTCGCCGAAGAAGCACAGGCACACCTGGTCGGTGCCCTTGAGCCGGATGCCGTAGCCGATGCCGGCCGCGAGGGGCAGGTGGCCCCCCACGATCCCGTCCCCGCCGAAGTTGCCGGCGGGCACGTCGTAGAAGTGCATGCTGCCGCCCTTGCCGCGGCTGATGCCCGTGACCTTCCCGCACAGCTCGGCGAGCAGCAGCCGGGGGTCCGCGCCGCGCGCGAGCGCGTAGCCGTGGTCCCGGTAGTAGGCGATGAGGTAGTCATCCGGACGCATCAGGCCGATGGCCCCGACGCCGACCGCCTCCTGGCCGATGTACAGGTGGAGGAACCCGCCGATCCTGCCCTCGACGTAGAGCTGCGCGCTGCGCTCCTCGAAGCGCCGGATGAGGAGCATCGTGCGGTACAGCGACAAGGCCTCTTTTCTATCCATGTCCTTCCGAAACTGGTGAAGACACTGCGGTTATAACCCAGCGACCGCGGCAGGTCAACGAAAGGGCGAGCGACCCGCGATGACGTCCTGCCGGCGGCCCGCTCAACTCAGGCGGGTCGCCAGGCGGGGGAGGAAGAGGACGACCATCGTCACGAGCGCGCCCAGCAGCACCGTCACCAGCAGCGCGGCGGCGAAGCCGGTCTCGCGCGGCGAACGGCCGGCCTCCTCGGGCGCGCCCTCGGCGAAGGCCGCCGCCCCCGCCGGCGTCAGCATGTAGGCCAGGACGACCACCGACGCGAGCGTGAACGGGCAGACGAGCACGCCCAGCGCGGCGACGGCGACCTGCACCGCGCGCGCCCAGGGCGCGAGCGACCAGAGCCCCCAGGCCAGCGCCGCGGCCAGGGCGGCCAGCAGGAACCCGGAGGCCGCGGTCAGGACCGCTCCCGCGCCGCTGAACCGCGCGGCCAGGGCGAGCCCCCCGAGCGCGTACATCGGCACGCTCATCAGCCACAGCGCGGCCAGCACGTTCACGGTGAGCGGCCGGTTCCACGAGGGCGCCGGCGCCTCGGCCTCGCCCTCGTCGGGCGGCTCTTCGCCCGGCGGGGGGCTCCCGTCGCGCGGCAGCGGCGGTGGCGCGGGCCGGCGGACGGGCAGCGGCGGAGGCTGCGCGTCGTCGCCGACCGTCACCTCGCCGATCCCGTCGTCCCCGAAGCCCATCACCACGGTGCCCTCCACCTCGTCGGGGAGGACGCGGAGCACGCTGTCGCCGAGCCGCACCAGGTCGCCGGTCTTGAGCGAGGCGCGCTCGATCTTCCGCTCGTTCAGGAACACGCCGTTGGCGCTGCCGGTGTCGCGGATGGTCAGCCCCTCGGGGCCGGCCTCCACGACGGCGTGGCGGCGCGAGCACTTGACGTCGTGCAGCACCAGGTCGCAGGTCGGGTCCCGACCCACCACCGCGATGCGTCCCTGCAGCTCGACGTCGTGGGGAACGCCGTCCGGAGATTGAACCTGGAAGCGCACGCGGGGCGTCGGATTCTACCAGCGTTCGGCG
>DATBIZ010000568.1:0-6667 GCA_036556645.1 Vicinamibacteria bacterium
TCCCGAGACGGTGGTCGCGCAGTTCTGCGAGATCACGCACCTGCGCGCGGACGCCGTGCTCGGCGCGGCGAGCGGCCATCGCCGCGACGCGTCGTGCTGCCTCGGCCGGGGGCTCGGGACCCCCACGGCCGCCGGGGGCTGCGGGTCGTGCGCCCACGGCGCGGCGGCCGCGCCCGAGCCGCTCATCCGCCTGCAGCGCCGGAGCTTGCGCGGCTGAGCGCGCGCACCCTCCGCCGGCACCGGTGTTGCTACTGTCGCGGCGGCTCCGCCGCGGCGCGGCCGCAAGTGCAGCAGCGCCGTGCGTTGGCCGGAGTCCGGAAAGGCAGGGATTCGGACCGTGTCCGAAACAGCGCCTGAGATGCTGCGGGTCGGGGGACGGTTCGTGGAGGGCCTCCTCGTGGAGTTCCCCGAGGCCGTCCTCACCGTGACGGGCGACTGCATGCGCCCCGCCCTTCTCTCGGGCGAGCGCGTGCGGCTGCAGCCCCTGCGCGCCCGCCGGCCGCGGCTGGGCGACATCGTGCTGGTGAGCCACCCGCACGGCCTGCGCCTGCACCGCGTGATCTGGAAGGGCGTGCGCGCGTGGCGGACCAAGGGCGACCGCTCGGCGTGCGTGGACCCGCGCGTGCGCCCGCAGGACGTGCTCGCGACGGTGGCGGCGGTCGAAGGCGGACGCGACCCCCGGCGCGGCTGGCGGCGCGCGACGCTGCGCTCGCTGCTGGGCGCGGCCTCGGGCCGCTTCCGCGCCGTGGCCGGCCGGGCGCTGGCGGCGCTGCTCGCGCTCGGCGCCGCGGCTCCCGCCGCCGCCCAGACCTGCACGTTCCCCGACAGCGGCGTGATCACCGGCGTCGTGAACACGTATTACCCCGGCGTCGGCACCCCGGCCGCCGGCGCGACCTCGATCCAGGTGGACACCAGCGCGATCCGCGGCGCGACCGGCACGCCGATCGCGGCGGGCGACATGCTGCTCGTGATCCAGATGCAGGACGCCCAGATCAACCAAGGCAACACGAGCGCCTACGGCGACGGCGCGGCCGGCGATCCGGCCACGGGCGCCACCGCGATCAACAACAGCGGCCTCTACGAATACGTGGTGGCGGCGGGCGCGGTGGCCGGCGGCGCGGTGGCCATCGTCGGCGCGGACGCGGCCACCGGAGGGCTGCTCAACGCCTACGCGACCGCACCCGCCGACGACGCGGGCGGCGGGCGGCGCGGGCAGCGCACGTTCCAGGTGGTCCGCGTGCCGCGCTACCAGACCGCCACGCTCAGCTCGGGCCTCACCGCCGCGGCCTGGAACGGGCGCACGGGAGGCGTGCTGGCGGTGGACGTGGCGGGGACGGTCACCCTCGGCGGCACCGTCAGCGTGGACGGGCTCGGCTTCCGCGGCGGCGCGACCGACACCGGGGCGGGCGACGCGGGCGCGAACACCGACTACCGGACGGTGGGCGCCAACGACAACAACGGGTACAAGGGCGAGGGCATCGCGGGCACGCCGCGCAACCTGACCGGGGTGCCCGGCCCGAGCGGCACCGACGGGTACCCGCGCGGGGACAAGGCCCGCGGGGCCCCCGGCAACGGGGGCGGCGGCGGCACCGACGGCAACCCCGGCGTCAACGACCAGAACAGCGGCGGCGGCGGCGGCGCCAACGGCGGGAACGGCGGTCAGGGCGGCAACACCTGGGCGAGCGACCTCGCACGCGGCGGGTTCGGGGGCACGGCGTTCCCGGCCACCGCCAGCCGCGTCGCGTTGGGCGGCGGCGGGGGGGCGGGCAGCGTGAACAACTGCGGACCCGGCACCGGCGGGAGCGGCGGCGGCATCATCTTCCTGCGCGCCGAAGCCGTGGCCGGGGCCGGCACCCTGAGCGCGCGCGGCGCCAGCGCGCCCTCGTCCGGGCACGACGGTGCGGGCGGAGGCGGCGCCGGCGGGACCATCGTCGTGGTGTCCGCCTCGGGCACGCTCGCCGGCCTCTCGACCGACGCCAGTGGCGGTACCGGCGGCTACGCGAACCTGGTGGCGCCTCCCGCGCCCGCCCCGGGACCCACCTGCACGGGCGGTACGGGCCATGGCCCGGGAGGAGGAGGCGGCGGCGGCGTCGTCCTGCTCTCCGCCGCGCCGGGCGCCGCGCTGGTCACGGGCGGCCCGAACGGCCTCACCAACCTCGTGTCCGGCGATCACGACGGCCCGACGCAGGCGTACGGCGCCACGCCGGGCGCGGCCGGGCTGCTGCAGACCACGCTCACGCGCGCCGCCGTCCCCGGCGTGCAGACCTGCCTGGCCTCGACGCGCGCGACGATCGTCGGCCTGCGCGTCGATCGCTCCGGCACCGTCGAGTTCGCCACCGGCCTGCAGCGCCGCACCGTCGGCTTCAACGTGTACGCGTCCGACCCCGCGCGCCGGCGGCCCCGTGGCGCACGCCTCAACGCGCGGATGATCCCGGCGCCGATCCCGGACTCGGCGGCGCCGATCTTCTACCGCGCGGAGACGCGCCCGATCACCACGCCGCAGATCGTGATCGAGGAGATCGAGCGCGGCGGGCGCCGCCGGCTGATGGGCCCGTACGCGGTGGACGATCCGGTCCTGCGCCAGTCGCTCGACGACGTGCAGGCGCGCTTCGACACACCCGCGCGGCCGGCGCAGGAGCGGCGCGGCGCGCGCATCGCGCTGCCGCGGCGGGTGCCCTCGGTGGCCGGCGGCCGGCCCGGCCGGGCCACGCGCATCGAGCGGCGCCGCGGCCTCTCCGCGGTGAAGATCGAGATCGCGTCGCCGGGCACGGTGACGGTCCCGGTGGCCGAGCTGGCGGCGCAGGGACTGGGCGGCGCGCTCGACGACCCGCGCCGGCTGCGGGTGTGGAACCACGGGCGGCTCGTTCCCTCGCGCCTCCTGCGCGGCACGGGACGCACGCACGCGCTCTCGTTCACGGCGGAGCCGTTCTCGAGCGACTACAGCGAGCGCAACGTGTACGTGGTGACGGCGGCGGCCCCGCCGCCCGCGCCCGCGGTCGGGTTCACGCGCTCGGGTCCGGCGCCGTGGCCCGGCTCGTTCCTGGTCGAGGAGGACGCGTTCTACGTGCCGTTCCTGCCGCGGGCGGCCGACGGCTGGGTGTGGGACCTGCTGCTCTCGGACTCCGTGGCCGGGCCCTACGCGTTCGACCTGCCCGACCGGCCGCGCACGGCGGCGCCCGTCCCGGTGCGGGTCGTGCTGGCCGGCATGACCGACCATGCCCATGCGGTCGAGGCCTGGCTCAACGGCGTCGCCCTGGGCCGCGTGGACTTCGCGGGCGAGGCCCTGGCCGAGATCGCCGGCTCCGTGCCCGCGGACGCGCTGCGGATCTCCGGAAACGAGCTGACGCTCGCGTACACGGCGGCGGTCGCCGACCCGGACGAGGTCGCGCTCGCGGTGCTCGACCGCATCGAGCTGGGCGTGACCCTGCGGCCGTCGCTGGCGCCGGCCGCCTACGAGCTGTCGCCCTACGACGCCCATCTTCCGTCGGGCCTGGAGGCCGACTACCTGATCGTCACCCATGGGGACTTCCGCCCGCAGGCCGACCAGATCGCGGCGCTCAAGGCCGCCGAGGGTCACCGCCCCCTGGTGGTGGACGTCGCGCGCGCGTACGACCGCTTCAGCGGCGGGATCTTCGAGGCCGAGGCCGTGCGCGCGCTGATCCGCTACGCGGCGCACCGCAGCGTTCTGCGCTACGTGCTGCTCGTCGGCGACGACACCTTCGACTACCGCGACCGCATGGGCCTCGGGCTGGTCTCCTACGTGCCGTCGCTCGACGGCTGGGACGGCGAGTTCGGGCGCGTGCCATCCGAGAACCGCTACGCGGACCTCGACGGCGACGGCCGCCCCGACGTCGCGATCGGCCGCCTGCCCGTGCAGACGCCCGAGGAGGCGGACGTGCTGGTGGACAAGATCGCGCGGCAGGGCGCCGTCCTGCGCGACAACACCGGCCCGCACCTGATCGCGGTGGACAACGACACCGCGTCCGACGCGCCGTTCCGCGCGGACGCGGAGGCCCTGGCCGCGCGGCTCGGCGCGGTGAGCTGGGCGGACCTGGGATCAGGCGTCACGGCCGCGCGCACGGCGCTGTTCGACGCGCTCGGCGCCGGCGCCCCCACCACGCACTACTTCGGCCACGCCGGCCACGAGCGCTGGGCCGACGAGGGCCTGCTCACCAGCGCCGACGTGCCCGGCCTCTCGAGCGCGGGCCGGGAGACCGTGCTGTTCACGTGGGCCTGCGAGGCGCAGTGGTACCAGTACGACTGGGGCGCGTCGCTGAACGAATCGCTGCTGCTGGCGCCGCGCGCCGGCGCGCTGGCCGCGGTGGGCCCGGCCGGCATCACCGATCCCGTCTACCAGTCCGCGCTGCACAAGCGGGCCTACGGGCACTTCCTCGCCGGCGTGCCGCTGGGCGAGGCGCTGCGCCGCGCGAAGGCCGAGGTGCTCGACCTGGGGCCTTCCTTCGCGCCGGTCGTGGAGGGGTGGAACCTGCTGGGCGACCCGGCGCTGACGCTGCCCTGAGCGTCACCGCGCGCCTCCGCATCGCGGGTACCACGCTGGCGGTTCGTGCGCACGGCCCCGCGCCCGCCCTCGCGCTGGAGCGCCGCCTGCGGCCGTTCGTGCCGCCGCGCGGCGGCGACATCCGGCTCGCGCTCCGGACCGGCCCGGTGCCGGACCCGGGCCGCGGCCCGCTGCTCTTCGATTCGGGCGGCACCTGGCAGGTGTTCCGCGCGCGCGAGGGGCTGCTCTACCGGTTCCGCGCCCCGACCGGCGGCGGCCCCCCGGCCAGGGGCCTGGCCCTGGACGCCGGCTTCACTCGGGGCACGCTCTTCCTGCCTCCCTCGGCCTGGAGCGAGCGCGAGGGCTTCGCGCTCTCGTATCCGCTCGACGAGCTCCTCTTCGCCCACCACTTCGCGAGCCGCGGCGCCATGGTGGTGCACGGCTGCGGCCTCGTGGCGGGCGGGCGCGGGCTGCTCTTCTGCGGCCACTCGGGCGCGGGCAAGACGACGACCGCGGACCTCTGGCGGGCGCACCACCGTGGGACGCGCGTGCTCAGCGACGACCGGATCGTGCTGCGCGAGAGGCGCGGACGTCCGTGGATGTTCGGCACGCCCTGGCACGGCTCGGGCCGCTTCGCGCGGCCCGAGGGCGTGCCGCTCTCCGCGGTCTTCTTCCTGCGCCAGTCCCCCCGCTCGCGCCTGCGCCCGCTCGCCCGCCCCGCCTCCGCCGCCGAGCTGTTCGCGCGCAGCTTCCCGCCGCCGTGGTCGGCGCGCGACCTCGCGCGGGTCCTCGACGCGTGCGCGCGGGTGGCCGACCGCGTGCCGTGTCACACGCTGGAGTTCAGGCGGGACGAGACCGCGGTCAGCGTCGTGCGGGACGAGGTCGAGAGGGCTCGGGTCCGCCGGGGCTAGGCCACTCGAGGCTCCGGAGGCCGTACGTCAACGCACAGGCACCGGCGCCTTCTCCACGAACAGGCGGACCGGCCCCGCCACCTCGAAGCCGTCCTTGAGCTCGGAGCCGAGCCGCACCGCCGTCCGTCCCGCGGCATCGGTCAGCTGGTAGAGGCTGTTCTCGTCCACCGTGAACCATTCCGGCCATTCGTTGAGGCGGACGTAGTTCTGGCGGAAGTTCAGCGACCGCCGATGGCGCGCGTGGTCGAAGCGGAGGCGGCCCCGCCAGTCGGCCGGCGCCTCCAGCGAGACCAGGAGCCGCTCCCCGTCGCGGACGGCGCCGAGCTTCACGCCTTCGCGCCAGCCCTCCAGGAACGTGCCCTGCGTCTTCCACATCGCGTAGAGGAGCAGCGTGCGCGCCCAGTTGCCGTCTCCGTACCAGCGCTCGATCGTCCCGTCCTCCTGCTGGAACGCGATCAGCCGCACGACCTCGCTCTCGATCCAGTCCGCCGCCTCCGGCACCGGCTCGCGCGCGTAGAGGTAGAGCGCGCTCTCGATCGCGTCCGCGTAGCCGTCGTGGCTGCCGTTCTCCCAGTCGTGGCCGCGGTACTTCGGCAGGTTCGCGAGCACGCGCCGGACCGCGTCGCGGTAGCGCGCGTCTCCGGTGACCATGAAGTGGGTGTAGACGGCGCCGTACACGTAGCCCCAGTTGTCGGAGAGGCGCGGGTCGAGGGTGGCCAGGTCCGAGGGCCGGAACTCGTTGGGCAGCATCCCGTCCGGGTTCGCGGCGGCCAGGATCCGGTCGAGCATGCGGCCGAGCGGCTCGCGGTACGAAGCGGCGCGCTCGCCGCCGCGGTCGCTCTCCAGGGCGTGCAGCAGCGCGAGGCCGACCACGATCTCGTTGCCGTGGTCGCGCAGGCGCATCCGGTCGGGACCGGCGCGCTTCTCGAAGTCCCACTCGTAGCCGGGCAGCCCGTGCAGCGCGGGCAGCACGTCGAGCACGTACGCGTCGCCGATGCGCCGGGCCCACGACGCGAAGCGGGGGTCGCCGGTCATGGCGGCCAGGCGCACCAGCGTCTGCAGCACGTCGCCGTTGAGCTCGGCGCCGTGGTCCGGCAGCGGGCCGAAGCGGGTGGGGACCGCCGAGCGCTCCATCAGCGCGGCGGTCATGTCCGCCATCCGGTGGAACCACGGCGTGCGGCCGAGCAGCTCGGTGATGGCGAGCAGGCCGTCCTTGGCGTATTCGGCCGCGCCGAACCGGCTCGGCGGCCCGAGGGTG
>DATBIZ010000569.1:0-15837 GCA_036556645.1 Vicinamibacteria bacterium
CGTGTCGTCACGCAGGGCGGGATTACCCGAACGGAACATGGCCATTCGATTCACCTCAGAAGCGCGATTATACATAGAGCCATGAACCCCCCCGCGACCGCCCCGTGCCCCCCGGCGTGAGCGACGACACCGCCGCCGTCCTCGCGCGGCGCCGCCGCGACGACCTGCTCACGCCGTGCCCGGTGTGCCGCCGCGAGGTCGCGCCCGAGGACCTCCGCCGCGGCGACCGCGTCCCGCACGACGTGCGCGCCCTGGCCGAGTCGAACGTCCCGGGCTGGACGGTGGCGGACGGCCTCTGCGGCGAGTGCGAGCACCGCTTCGTCATGGCCGCGGACTACCTGCGCGAGCACGGGCGCGACCCGCGCGCCGGCGGGATCCTCCCCACCGCGGTGCGCCTGGGCGCGCGCGAGGCCTTCCGCGGCCGCGGCGTCACGGTCGCGTTCCTCGACGCCGGCTTCTTCGCCCACCCCGACCTCGTGCGGCCCGCCGACCGCATCGTGCGCTACATGGACGTGACCGGCGGGCGCCAGCGCCGCGCCGACCTCGAAGAGCCCTCGCCCGACGCCTGGCACGGGATGATGACCTCGGTGGTGGCCTGCGGGAACGGCCAGCTCTCCGGCGGGTTCTACCGCGGGCTCGCCTCCGAGGCGCGCCTGGTGCTCGTGAAGTGCGGCGACGGGCACCGCGTGCCCCACGACAACATCCGCCGCGGCCTGGAGTGGGTGCTGCGCAACCACCAGCGCTACGGGATCCGGGTGGTGAACGTGAGCCTCGGCGGCGACTACGAGGCGGCCTACCTGCACGACCGGCTCTCGCAGGCCGCGGAGCGCTGCACGCGCAACGGGCTGCTCGTGGTCGCCGCCGTCGGCAACAAGGGACAGGAGCCCGGCCATCCGGTGCTTCCACCGGCCTCCGCGCCGTCGGTGCTCACGGTCGGGGCGCTCGACGACCGCAACCGGCTCGCCTTCGCCGAATACGGCCTGTACCACTCCAGCTACGGACCGACCGTGGACGGGCTCCAGAAGCCGGAGGTGATCGCGCCCGGGATCTGGGTGGCCGCGCCGATCCTGCCCGGCACCCCGACCGCGGCGCAGGCCGCGCTGCTGCACCGGCTGGCCGAGGCGCCGGACGAGCGGCTCGCCACGCTCCTGGCCGGGTCGCCCGGCGTGGACCCCGACCTCGACGCCGCGCGCGGCCAGGCGCCCGCGGGGATCCGGGAGCTGGTGCGGGCGAAGGTGCACGCGAACAACGTGATCACCGGCGACTACAAACACGTGGACGGCAGCAGCTTCGCCGCTCCCATCGTCTCGTCCGTGGCCGCGCAGATGCTGGAGGCCAAGCCCTCGCTGGGCCCGCAGAGGCTGAAGACGCTGTTGATCTCGACCGCGCGCCGGCTCGCCGACGTCGAGGTGGACCGCCAGGGCTGGGGCGTGGTGGACCCGGACAAGGCCGTGCTCGCGGCCGTCTCCTCTGGCGGCTGAGCCGCGGCGCGGGGCGCGACGGCGCGGAACGAGGCCTATCGCCCGCCGGACGCGCGCGTGAGCTCCTGGAAGACTCGGCTGCCGGAAAAAACTCGGGGGCGCCTTGCGGCGCCCCCGGTCATGACGTCTGAGGATGATCCCCTTTTAGGGGGGAAGGGTGATTCAGCGGGATTCAGTAAAGGTTGGAGTAGCCATCAGGAATGCGATTGGCCTTTCTGAGAGCTAGTACGAAGCAAACGACGTGCCTGTTTCCGTCGCGGTGTTAATAGTTGTGAACCGCCGCTTTTTCAGCGGCTTACAGGGACAGGCCCGCCGAGGCTCTGACCGGGGCGCGTCTGTTTTCCGGCACACCCGTGCGGAGTGTGGGACACGCCGACAGTTTTGCGGCTCGCGTCAGTGGCCGCGCTTGCCGGGCAGCAGCGGGCCGAACCCCCTCGCGCAGTCGTGGCAGAGGAAGTCGTAGCCCGAGAGGATGTCGTAGACCTGAAGGCACTCCGAGCAGGCGTAGCGCTCGCAGACGTCGCACTGCAGCATCGCGTCGTTGCGCACCACGTCGGCGCCGCGCCGGTAGCTGAGCGCGCCGTCGCTGGAGGGGCGGCGGCACGATTGACAGGTGGTCGAGGGATGCATGGCGTTTTCCTTCAAGGCACCTGGACAGGATCCGGGTATTCTACCAGACACTCGCGACAGGCAAGATCCCGAGGTGGCGCCGGGGACCTCGGCCGCTATAATGGAATCTCTCTGAGGGGTTGAGCCTGATGAAGATGACCGGAGTCTTCCTCACTGCCTTCGTCCTGGCGGCGGCCGCGCCCGCGCTCGCGGACAAGCGCGTCGACGATGCCGTCGCGCGCGCCGAGCAGCACATCACCAAGGGGCGGCCGGACGAGGCGATCAAGACGCTCGAGAAGCTGCCGCCGAGCCCCGAGGGCCAGCTCGCGCTCGCGCGCGTGCTCTGGCGCGTCGGCAACAGCCCGGACCGCGCGGCCACGGTGACCGCGGAGGCGGCGAAGCTCGCCGAGACGGCGACCGACCCGGCGGTGCGGGCCGACGTGCTCGCCGGCGTCTCCGGGCTGACGCTGATCAGCGGCTCCGGCGCCGACGCGCTGAAGTACGCGGACGCCGCCCGCAAGACGCAGGAGAACCCGGCCACGCTGGCCGCGCTCGCCCGCGCCCAGGTGCGCGCGCAGCAGAGCACGGCGGCGCTCGAGAGCGCGCAGAAGGCCGTGCAGCTCGGCGCGACGTCGGCCGCCGCCCACCTCGCGCACGGCGAGGCGCTGCTCGCCCTCCGGCGTCCGGCCGAGGCCGAGCCCGCGCTGCGCAAGGCGCTCGAGCTCGATCCCAGGCTGACCCTGGCGCGGACGAACCTCGCGCGGGCGCTGCGGGAGCAGGGCAAGACCAAGGAAGCCGTGGACGAGGCGCGCAAGGCCACCGAGGCGGAGCCCGGCTCCGGCGAGGCGTTCGCGGTGCTCGGCACGACGCTGCTGGCCGCGGACAAGAACAACTGGAGCGACGCGATCGCGCAGGCGCAGCAGGGCGCGTTCCTGAACCCGAAGAACCCGGCGGTGCAGGTGGCGGTGGGCCGCATCTTCGAAGCCGCCAACAACTTCGACCAGGCCACCAGCGCGTATCGCCGCGCGCTGGAGGCCGATCCCGGCTACGTGCCCGCGCGCTCCGCGCTCCTGAAGCTGCAGGTGCTGCGCGGGGAGCTCGACGCCGCGCTCGCCGAGGCCGAGAAGCTCGCGCAGGCCGCGCCCGAGAACGCGGAGGCGCAGCTGATCCGCGGACGCATCCTGCTCCGCAAGGGCGACTTCGGCGGCGCGGTGGGGCCGCTGGAGGCGGCGGCGAAGTTCGATCCGCAGAACGCGGAGGCGCACGCGCTGCTCGGCACCGCGTACCAGTACACGCGCGAGTCCGACAACGCGCTGGAGGCGTACGCGAAGGCGGTCCAGCTCGCGGCGCAGAACACCGACTACCGCTCCACCTACGGCCTGCTGCTCGCCCTGAACAAGCGCTACGACGAGGGCGTGGCCGAGCTGAAGAAGGTGGTCGCCACGCCCGGGTACAAGGACGCCGCCGCCTACGTGAACCTCGGCTGGGTGTACCGCAACATGGAGCCGAGCAACGCGCCGGAGTCGATCGCGGCCTACACGCGCGCGCTGCAGATCGACCCCAAGAACGAGCAGGCGGCGCTCGGGCTCGGGTGGGCGCATTCCTACCAGAAGAACTACGACCAGGCCATCACCGCCTTCCAGAAGTCGATCGAGCTCGATCCGAACACGAGGGGCGAAGCGCTGAACGGCATCGCCTGGAGCTACCTGTTCAAGAGGGACGTGGCGCAGGCCAAGTCGTATGCGGAGAAGGCCAAGGCGGCCGGCCGCAACGACACACGCCTGGCCACCAACATCGACAAGTTCGAGAAGGGCCTCGAAGCGCAGGAAGAAGCCATGGCGGCGTTCCGCGAGGCGCAGAAGCAGAAGGAGGAGGGCCCGGACGTGGGTACGCTGGGCGGCCAGCTCATGCGTGGCGGCTCGTCCGCGAAGAAGAGCGCGGCGCGGCAGCTGATCCGTTTCGGCGCGCCCGCGGTGGAATTCCTCGCGTACGCGGCGTTCAGCGACGCCGACTACACCGTCCGCGAGGTCGCGATCAGCGCGCTCGGCGGCGTGGGTGGCGCGGCCCGGAGCCAGTGCGGCCAGCTCGCCGCGGTGGCCCGCGGCAACCCGCACGAGGCCACCGTGCAGGACAAGAAGCAGATGGAGCTCTGGGCGCAGTGGGAAGACATGCGCCGGGCCGCGCGCGGAGCGATGGCCCGCATCGGCTGCGGCGGCTAGCGAGCTCCGACACGCGCTGACCTCGGGCGGGTCCCCCGCCCCCCCCGCCTTCCCGGTTTCCGTAAGGGCCGTTGACGGCGCCCGCCGTCAGAGGCGAAACTCTGGCGAAAGTGTCCGCGAAGCGCCCCGGCGTGCCGGCTCCCCACCTGGCTCCCCTCATGGGCCAGCAAGACCTCCGCGAGAAGGGGGGCGTCACCTACCGCGAGCTGCGCGCCCGCTCGCTGCTGAACAAGTGCGACGCGCCGCGCCTGCCCTTCACCTGGACGGTGAATCCGTATCGCGGCTGCGCGATGGGCTGCCGGTACTGCTACGCGACGTACACCCACGAGTTCATGGGCATCGCCACCCCCGAGGACTTCCACACGCTGGTCTACGTGAAGGTCGGCGGCGACGAGGAGACGGCGCGGCGGCTGGCCGCGGTCGTGCGCAAGGGCGAGCGCATCGCGCTCGGCACCGCGACCGACCCCTACCAGCCGGGCGAGGCCGAGTCGCGGGTCACCAGGCGCTTCCTGGAGATGGTCGCGCGTCACCGGGGCGTGCGGCTGGGGATCACGACCAAGGGCGCGCTGGTCCTGCGGGACCTCGACGTCCTGAAACGGATCGGCGCGCGCTCCGAGGTGTCGGTGCACGTGTCGCTGAACTCGCCGCGCGCGGACCTGCTGCGGCGCATCGAGCCGCTGGCGCCGCCGCCCGAGGTGCGGATCGAGGTGATGCGGCGGCTGGTGGAGGCGGGCGTCGAGACGTGGCTCGGCCTCGCGCCGATCCTTCCCGCCCTCACCGACCACGAAGCGGACCTCGACCGGCTCCTGGGCCAGGTGCGGGACGCGGGTGTGCGCCACCTGTTCACGAACATGCTGTTCCTCCGCTCGCCGACACGCGAGAAGTACCTGCGCTGGCTGGAGGCCGAGTTCCCGCGCTACCTGGAGGCCTACCGGAAGGCCTATGACGGCCGCGTCTACCTCCAGGGCGCCTACCGCGAGCGCATGAAGGAGACGGTCGAGCGCCTGAAGCGGAAGCACGGCTTCGAGGCCGGCGGCGGCGAGGACGCGGACGCCCGGCCGCCCCGCCAGCTCTTGCTCTTCGAGTGAACGGCTGATATCTCTCGTCGCATGACCGGACTCCACCTCGAAGCGCAAGGGCCCCTCACCGTCCTGCGGCTCGACAAGCCGCGCGCCAACGCCATCGACGAGCCGCTGGTGGACGCGCTGCGCGAGGCGGCGCGCACGCTGGCCGCCGACGACGGCGTGCGGGGCGTGCTGCTCGCCTCCGCGCACCCGAAGGTCTTCTGCCCCGGCCTCGATCTGCGCACCCTGGTCGACTACGGGCGCGAGGAGATGGAGCGTTTCATGCTCCGCTTCGCGGAGGCGGTCTGGGCGCTCTACGGCCTTCCCAAGCCCGTGGTGGCCGCGGTCGGCGGCCATGCCGTCGCGGGCGGGTGCATCCTCGCGCTCACCGCCGACTACCGCGTGCTGAAGCGGGGCGGCGCGGAGATGGGCCTCAACGAGGTGCGCATCGGGGTGCCGCTGCCGTGGTCGGTCTCCGTGCTGCTGCGCACCACGGTGCCGCCCGCGTCGCTGGCGCGCGTGGCGCTGCTCGGGAGGAACTTCGCCGACGAGGAAGCGGTCGCGGCCGGGCTCGCCGACGAGCTGGCCGACGCCGCCGGCTTCGAGGCGCGCTGCCTGGAGCGCCTGGCGGAATACGCCGAGAAGGACGCGTTCGCGCTCGGCACGACCAAGATCTACCTGCGCGCCCCCGCGCTCCAGCACATGCAGGCCCACGAACAGGCGCGCATCTCGGAGTTCCTCGACGGCTGGTTCGCGGAGCCCACGCGGATACGCCTGCGTGAGATGGTGGACGCGCTCAGCCGCCCGCGGGGTTAGCGAGCGGGGCGCCGCGCCGCGGCGCGCGGCGAGCGAAGACGCAGCCCTACTCGGCCGTCCGCTGCCGCAGCTTCCAGAGCCACACCGCGAGCGCCGCGAACAGCGCCACCGAGATCACGGCCAGCACGCGGTTGGCGTCGCTCACGAACGCCTTGGCGCGGTCCCAGTTGAGCCCCAGCGTGGTGCCGACCACGATCAGGAACGCGTACCAGATCGCGGACGCGGACGCGGCGGGCAGCAGCGCGCGCAGCGGCGAGACCCCGAGCAGCCCCGCGAACGGGGTCACCCCCGCGCGCAGCCCGGGCAGGAAGCGGCTGAAGAAGATCGCCCACAGGCCATGGCGCGCGTAGGCCTTCTCCAGGGCCTGCACGGCCGGCGGCGGCATCAGCCGCCGCACCCAGTGGTGGTCGAAGAAGGAGCGGCCGTGCGACCGCGCGTAGAAGTACATCCCCGCCGAGGACAGCACGTTGGCCGCCCAGCACATCGCCCCCAGCGCGTAGGCCGGCCCGTGGCCGCGCTGCGAGAGGAACGCGCCGAGCACCAGCGCGATGTCGGCGGGCACGGGCGGGAACACGTTCTCGACCGCGGACAGGGCGATCAGCACCGCGTAGACCCCGGCGCGCGGCAGGGCCGACACCCACGCCAGGAAGTCGTCAACCACCGAGCATCGCCTCGCGTACGAGATGGACGACCGACCGGTACGGGCTGCCCACCGCGCGGCCGACGCCGATCTCGCAGGTCCGGCACGTCGAGAAGAGGCTGCCCGCCGGCGGCTGCAGGGCCCGCACCTCGGAGGCCTCGCGCCAGGTCGCCGCCCGCGTCAGCTCCGGGAACAGGAAGCCGCGGTCCCCCGCGAACCCGCAGCACTCCGCCCCCGGCGGCACCACCGTGCTCTCGCTGTGCGCGCGCGCCACCTTCAACAGGTCCGGCAGCCCGCCCGTCTTCACCAGTGTACAGGTCGGGTGCAGCACGGCGGCGCCCGGCCGGCGGCGCGGCGAGGGCAGGGTGGGCAGCACCTCGCGCGCCCAGAACGCCGGGAAGTCCATCACGCGCAGCTCGCGCCCCGAGGCGGCCAGCGCGGCCGTCACCTCGCGCAGCGTGCCCGCGCACGGCGAGGCGTCGGTGACCACCGGATCGGCGCCCTGCCGCGTGGCCTCCCAGAGCGCCTCGGCGGTGCGCCCGCCGGCGGCGCGCGCCGCGTCCGCGAAGGCCTTGCTGCCGAAGGGCATCCCGCAGCACAGGCCGCCGATGCCCTCCGGGTAGGCGACCGAGTACCCCGCGGCCTGGAGCACGTCGAGCATGGCGCGCGGCAAGGGAACGTCGCGCTCGCCGGGCAGCGGGCCCAGGATGCGGCTCAGGCAGCTCGGGAAGTACACCACGCGCCGCCCGCCGCCCGCCCCGTCGGGGCTGGGCAAGCGCGGCGCCGCACGCGGCAGGTCCATGTCGCGCGGCACCACCGGCGCGAGGCCCGGCCAGAGGCGGCTCATCACGCGCGTGACGCCCTCGAGGAGCACCCGGCCGCCCGGCAGCGCGCGCGCGGCCGCCGCCGTGCGCAGGGCGGCGCGGGCGCCCGCCGCGGCCAGGCCGAACCGGCGGGCCACCGCCGAGGCGAGGCGGCGGTGCGACGGCGGGTGGGTGGCCTCGGCCAGCTCCTTGATCAGCGCGCCGGTGTCGATCTTGACCGGGCAGGAGGTCGAGCACATCGAGTCGCGCGCGCAGGTCGCGTCGCCCTGGTAGGCGAAGTCCGCCTCCACCTCGGCCAGGGTGGCCAGCGCCTCCGGCGTGCCCTGCGCCCTGAGCGCGGTCATCGCGCGCGTGAGCACGATGCGCTGGCGCGGCGAGACCGTGAGGTCCCGCGAGGGGCAGCGCGGCTCGCAGAACCCGCACTCCATGCACCGGTCCGCGGTGGGCGAGATCGGCGGCAGCGGCTTCAGCGCCTTCAGGTGCACGTCGGGGTCGTCGCTGAGCAGCACCCCGGGGTTGAGGATGCCGTCGGGGTCGAAGAGCCGCTTGACGCGCTGCATCACGGCGTAGGCGGCGTCGCCCCACTCGTCCCGCACGAAGGGGGCGATGTTGCGGCCGGTGCCGTGCTCGGCCTTCAGGGAGCCGTCGTACTTGCCGACGATCAGGTCCACCAGCTCGCGCATGAAGGCGCCGTAGCGGGCCACCGTGTCGGGCGAGGCGAAGTCCTGCGCGAACACGAAGTGCAGGTTCCCGTCGCGGGCGTGGCCGAAGATGATCGCCTCCACGAAGCCGTGGCGGTCGCAGAGCGCGCGCAGGTCGGTGATGCAGTCCGCCAGCCCCTCCACCGGCACCGCGACGTCTTCGATCAGCACCGCGGTGCCCGAGGCGCGCATCCCGCCGACCGAGGGGAACAGCCCCTTGCGCAGCCGCCAGTGCGACTCTCGCACCACGGGATCCTGGCTCAGCTCCGGCGGGGCGAGCAGGCGGAAGGGCCGCAGCGCGCCGAGGGCGCGCGCCACCGTCGTCTCGAGGGTCGCCGCGTCGTCCTCCCGGAACTCGGCGAGCAGCGCCGCCGTGCGGTCTCCCACCTCGAACGGGTACCGGCGCTCGTCGGCCTGCGAGCGCAGCGAGGCGGCGTCCATGATCTCGAGCGCGGCCGCGCCCGCGGCCACCAGCGGCGCCACCGCCGCGCCCGCCTCGCGCAGCTCGGCGAAGTAGAGCAGGCCGGCCGCCCGCGCCGGGGGCTCGGGCACGGTGCGCAGGGTGGCGTTGGCGATGAAGACCAGCGTGCCCTCGGACCCGATCACCAGGTGCGCCAGGATGTCCACCGCCCGGTCGTGGTCCACGAACGCGTTGATGCTGTAGCCGGTGGTGTTCTTGCGCGAGAAGCGCCGGCGGATGCGCGCCACCAGGTCGGGGTCGGCGCGCACGTCGTCGCGCAGCGCGAGCAGGCCCTGGTGCAGGTCCGGCCGCGCCCGCCGCAGCTCGTGGTCGGCGTCCGGGCGCGAGGTGTCCACCACGGTGCCGTCCGCGAGCACCACCGTGATCGCCTCCAGCGTGTGGTAGCTGTTGAGGGCCACGCCGCAGCACATCCCGGAGGAGTTGTTGGAGAGGATGCCCCCCATCATCGCCGCGTCGATCGAGGCGGGGTCCGGGCCGAGACGGTGGCCGGGCGCGAGCAGGCGGTTGATGTAGCCGCCCACCACGCCCGGCTGCGTCCACACCCGCCGGCCGCCGTCGAGCACGCGCACGCTCTTCCAGAAGGGCGCCAGCTCCACCAGGATGTCGTCGGTGACCGCCTGGCCCGACAGCGACGTGCCCGCCGTGCGGAAGGTCAGCCCGCGCTTCCTCTCGCGGGCCCAGCGCAGCAGCGCCTGCACCTCGTGCACGTCCCTCGGGCGCACGATCGCCTGCGGGATCAGCCGGTAGATGGACGCGTCCACGGAGCGGCCGAGCCGGTCCAGGGGGCGCGTGAGCACGCGCTCGGGCGCGAGCAGCAGGCCCAGCTCGCGGACCAGCGCGGGGTCGGGGGCGAGCAACGGCTACTCGCCGGCCGGGGTGCGCAGCGGGACGCGGAAGCGGTAGACCGTGCCGCCCGCGTTCACCGTGATCAGCGTGACGGCCCGGGCGGTCAACCGGTCCCGCGTGCGGCCGGTCGCGTCGGTGACCAGCACCTTGCCGCCCGAGAAGAGCTTGCCGCCCGAGGCGCTGAGCCGCACCTCGACGCCCGGGAACGGCGCGCCCCCGCGCTTCTGCGCCCGGACCAGGATCTGGGCCTGGCCGCCCGCCGGAGGCAGCTCCTTGGGCTCGGACCAGGCCGCCACCACCACCTCCTCGGCCGCGCGCGTGACCGGCAGCGGCTCGGGCTCCATGTCCCGCCGCGAGACCGTCTTGCACGCGGAGGCGGCCAGGACCGCGGCGAGGAGGGCGGCGTGCGCGCGCCCGAAGCGTGTGGGGAGCACCACCGCTTATCGTACTCCGCCGCGCGCACGCGCCGCCCGCGGCGCCGCCGCGCAGCCGGATCGGGTGCCGATACCGCTCGGTTCGCTTCCGTCCGAAGCCGAGCCGAACCGTAGCCGGGCCGAACCGAAACGGAACCGAACCGATCAGGGTCAATCCAGCTCGCCCTCGACGAACCATTCGCCGCGGAGGCGGTCGCGGAAGATGCGGAACAGGCCGCCGTCCGCGACCTGCACGTCCCACTCGTCGCGGCTCCAGGCCACGTCCCACCAGTCGCCCGAGGCGCGCCAGGGGCCGGCACGGTCCACGATCGCGCCACGCACGCCGGCGGCGGCCACGAAGACCGGCGCGCCCGCCTCGACCGACACCCGCGCCGGGCGCGGGGGCCGGAACGCGCGCAGCGTGACGCGCGCGGCGGCCGGCGCGGCCGCCGGCGGCTCGAACCGGCCGGGCGAGAACGTCTCCATCGCGAACGCGCCCGGCCGGTGCGTGTCGAGCGGCGCGGCCGCCCCGGCGCGCCCGGCCGCCGTCCACTCCGACAGCCGCGCGAGGGTCTCCGAGAGACGCTCCGGTGACGGCTGGGCGGGGTCGAGCAGCGAGAACTGCACCTCGCGCGCGGGCGTCGGCTCCGCGCGCAGCGTGATCGCCTGGATCGCGTCGCGCGGCGGGTGGCTCTCGAGGTCGAGCAGCAGCAGCGTGCGCCAGGTGCGCGGCTCCGCGGTGGGCGCGGCCGGCTTGACCGCGCGCCGGTGCACCGAGCGGTCCACGAGCCCCAGCTCCAGCGTCATCGCGGCGGCGCGGCGCCCTCGCGCGGCCAGCGTGTGGCCGAGCGGCTCGAGCACCCGCGCGAGCAGGAACGCGAGCGGCTCGAGGCCCTCGACCGGCCAGTCCAGCTCGAGCGCGCACTCGAAGCGCTCCGGCGGCGGGACCGGCACGAGCGGCGTGTCGTCCTCGCCGCGTGCCAGGCGCCGCAGGCGCGGGCCGTCGGGGCCCAGGCGCTCGGCCAGGCCGATCGCGGGAAGGCCGGCGAGGTCGCCGAGCGTGCGCAGACCCCAACGCCGGAACAGATCGGCCTGCGCGGCCGGCAGCCCCAGCAGGTCGAGCGGCAGCGGCGCGAGCAGCCGCGCCTCCTGCCCGGGGGCGGCGACGGTCAGGCCGTCACGCCCGGCGGCGAGCAGCCGCGCGGCCACGCGCGAGAACGCGAGCGCGACGCGCGGGGTGGCGAGCCCCCGCCGCGCCGCCGCGTCCACCAGCGCCTGCCCGAGCGCCTCGGGCCGCGGCCACGCCCGGGCCAGCCCGTGCAGGTCGAGCAGCACCGCCGCCGCGCCGCACGCCTCGACCCGCGGCGTGAACTCGTGGGCGAGCGCCAGCAGCGACTCGGGGGACGTCTCGACGCGCACGGACTGGACGGCGCCGAACATCGCGGGGGCCGCGCGCGAGAGCCCTCAGGAGGAGGCCGACAGCTCGAAGCGCGCGGCCCGCGCGAGCTGGCGGCCGGAGCGCGCCTCGACGGCGACGCCCTTCAGCAGCCGCCCCGGCCCGCTCGCGCCGGACCAGAGCGCCGCGTCCCCGCGCAGCGCCAGCGACGCGCCGGACGGCCCGTGAGCGAGGTGCGCGTCGGCGAGCAGCACCAGCGCGGACGGCTGCTGCTCGATCAGGCGCTGCAGCCGGATCCACGTCGCGCCGGGCAGCCGCCGCGCTTCGGTGGTCTGGCCTACCAGGTCGAGCACGACCAGGTCGAACAGCCCGGACCCGAGCAGCGTGCTCGCCGCGGAAACCGCCCGGGCGAGCCCGGAGGTGGCCGGCGCGCCGCCGCGCAGCCACAGCAGCCGGGCGAGAACGACGCCGGCCTCGGCCGCCGCCGTGGGGTCCAGCCGGTCGGACGGGTCCACCCACGCGGCCAGCGCCCCCGTCCGTGTCGCCTGCGCGGCCAGCGACACGGCCACCGCGGTCCGTCCCGACGACGCCGTGCCGAAGATCTCGGACACCTGCCCGCGCGGCAGTCCGCCGCCGAGCAGCGCGTCCAGCTCGCCGATGCCGGTCGAGAGCCGCCGCGGCCGCAGATCCTCGCCGCGCAACGGCGGCTCGACGGCGTGGAGCCGGCGGTTGCGGAGCAGGTCTTCGAGCGCGGCCTTGACGGCGGCGGGGGAGGCCATGGCTTCGCTTTCCTTTCGCCATGATCGCTCCACCAGGCGGCGCTGTCAACGGCTACTTCAGGCCTGGGCTAGCGCTTGCGGTCCGGGAAGATGTCGCGGTCGCGGAACGCTTCGAAGCCGCTCTTCAGCGCGCCGATGACCGGCAGCGCGTTGAGCCCCGTGTCGAGCAGGCCGCCGACGAAGCCCTTGCGCCTGATCGTCTCGCGCAGCAGGTAGGCCGACACGGCGGCGCCGAGGATCGGCACCGAGCGGCCGGCACGGCGCGCCATGCGCAGCCCGAACCAGCGTCCGATCGACGAGCGGCCCAGCGCACGTGCCATGAATCCACTGTAGCACCGGCCTCGCGCTAGCGGCGGCGCACCGCCACCGCTTCGATCTCGACGATCCCGTGGCCCGGCAGGTCCGCGACCGCCAGGAACGTCCGGGCCGGCAGCGGCGCCGGCAGCATCGAGGTGTAGAGCGTGTTGAACTCCTCGAACCGGCCGATCTCCTTCACGTAGACGTTCACCTTCACGACGTCCGGCCAGTCCAGGCCGGCGGCCCGCAGCACCTTCGACAGGTTCTCGAGCGCCTGCCGCGCATCGGTGGTGAAGTCGCCGGACACCCTGCCCGTGGCCGGGTCCTGCCCGATGTTGCCGGACAAATAGAGAAGATCGCCCGCCATCACGCCCGGCGTGTACGGTGCGCCCGGCCGCGGCGGCGCGTCCGGCGCCACGATCCGCCGGTGGCCGCCCTCCGGACCGTCTGCCATGACAACTCCTTTGTTTTCAGGAATTCCGTATGTTACGCTTCCGGGGTCTTCCCGTGGCCCGGGGCCATCCCGGGCGCCTGCCCGGTCCGCCCCCGAGGCCATCGGGTGGAGAAATTCGGCCGGACAGGAGGCGTATTTGGCAAGCAATCCCCAGGACGAGCAACGGCTCGCCCTGTTCATCGACTTCGAGAACATCGCGATCGGCGTCCGCGACGCCAACTACCGCAAGTTCGACATCAACCTCGTCCTCGAGCGGCTGCTCGACAAGGGCAAGCTGCTCGTCAAGCGCGCCTACGCCGACTGGAACCGCTACTCCGACTACAAGCGGAGCTTCCACGAGGCGGCCATCGAGCTGATCGAGGTGCCGCAGAAGTCGATGGGCGGCAAGAACTCGGCGGACATCCGCCTGGTGGTGGACGCGATGGACATGTCGCTCCAGAAGGAGCACATCAACTGCTTCGTGATCGCGTCGGGCGACAGCGACTTCTCGCCCCTGGTCTCCAAGCTCAAGGAGAACAACAAGTACGTGATCGGGCTCGGGGTGAAGAACTCCACCTCGGACCTGCTGATGGACAACTGCGACGAGTTCATCTTCTACGAGGATCTCGTGCGCGGGCAGCAGCGGCCGCTGCCGGCCATCGGCAACCTGCCGGAGAAGCAGCAGGAGGTCTACTCGCTGCTGGTGGACTCCGTGCTCGCGCTCCAGCGCGAGAACAAGGAGGTCCTCTGGGGCTCCATGGTCAAGGAGACCATGAAGCGCAAGAAGCCGTCGTTCAACGAGACCTACTACGGCTTCCGCACCTTCAGCCACCTGCTGGAGGAGTCGCAGCGCAAGGGCATCGTGCAGCTCCGCCGCGACCAGAAGTCCGGCAGCTACGTGATCGAGGACCTCGGCGCCGGGTCGATCGCCGGCGGCCGGCCGGAGCCCGCCCCGGCGCAGGCCGCGCCGGTGGCCGCCGCGCCGGTGCGTGCGGCGGAGCCCGCCGCCGCGGCCGTGTCCGCGCCGGCGGCCGCGGGCGAGGCGGACGCCGCCAACGGCCGCGCGCGCAGCCGCCGGCGGACACGCGGCGGACGCGGACGCACGCGCACCTCGCCGGCCGGCGCGGCCGGGGCCGCGGTCACGAACGGCCCCGAGGCCGGCGACGAGGCTTCCGAGGTCAGCGGCGAGGCCGCCGAGGAGCGGCACGGCGAGGAACCCGCGGAGCGCCACGAGGCCGAGCCCGAGGCGCCTTCGCACGAGCGGTCGGCGGAGCCGGAGGCGCCGCCCCCGCCGGCGCAGCCTCCCGCGGACCGGGAGCCGACACCCGCGGAGAGGTTCTCGCTGTTCTCGTGGATCCGGCGCGAGGCGCCGCTCCGGCACCTCGACGACGAGCCGGAGCCCGGCGCGAAGGACACCCGGGAGCGCTGAGCCGGCCCGCCGTCAGGCGGCGCGGTCGCGCGTGGCGCTGCGGCGCCGCGCGCGGCGCTTCTTCCCCGCCGCCCCGCGGCGTCCGCCGCGGGCCGGGCGGCCGGCCTGGAACTGCGCGCGCGCGTCCTTCACGTTCATCTTGCGCAGCTCCTCGAATCGCTTCAGGCTGCCCGCGCGCGGCACGGTCCGGCCGCTCTCCCATCCGAAGATCGATCCCGCACTCACCTGCAGCGCGCGCGCGAACTGCTCGCGCGTCAGGCGCAGCTTGTCGCGCAGGCGCCGGATCGACTGGCCCGACAGCGGCCGTCCGCGGCGGCCCGGGACCAGCGACACGCCGAGGCGGCGCGCCGAGCGCAGCCGCGCCACGCGCCGCTCCAGGCGCGACAACGTCAGGCGCTGCAGGTGCGCTTCACGGCGCAGCGCGCTGACCTGCCGCTGCACGCGCAGCAGAGGCCGCAGAGCTCCCCCGATCTGCTGGCGGCCGAGCCGGCGGATCTCCGTGCGCAAGGCCGCGGCGAGGTTGGACCTCTTCAATAATCACCTCTCGGAATGTGTGCCTCAGTTGAACGAGTGGGGGGCTGGTAGCGCTACGGGGATTCGAACCCCGGTCTGATGGCTGAGAACCATCCGTCCTAACCCCTAGACGATAGCGCCGTCGGCCAGTATAGGTTGTCACGCCGGAAACTGTCAATGCGCGTGCCAATCGAAGCGCGCGCCCGTTTGCGATCACATCCGATCTGTGAGCGCGCTCACCGGTGGCGTTGTGAGTGGACGCATTCGGCCCGCGCGCGCGCCGCGGTACGCTGATCTCCTTCGGGGCGACGCTGCCCCAGGGAGGCATGGGTTACATGCAGCGAACTCTGCTGGTCGGGGCCGCGATCGCGTTCGCGGCCGCCGCGGTCGCGTGTGGCGGCGGCAGCCCGTCGGGCGCGTCCGGCGCGGTCGTGCTGCGCGGGACCGTGGTGGGCGAGGGCGCCGCGTCCGCGTCGTCGGAACGCGCAGGCAGCGGCGGGAAGATCACGGTGACGGTGCAGGAGGACCAGAGCCTCACCACCACCGTCTCCGGCGGCGGCACCTTCGAGCTCAGCGGGCTGCCCGAGGGCAGCTTCACCCTGGTGTTCAGCGCGAACGGCGTGACGCTCGGCACGATCGAGATCAGCGGCGCCACGGCCGGCGAGGAGATCCGCATCACGGTGCAGGTCACCACCACCACCGTGATCCTGATCGAGATCGAGAACGGCAGCGGCGACGACGACGACGGCGAGGACGACGGGGACGACGACGACTCCGACGACGAGGAGGGCGACGCGTCCTGCGCCATCAGCGGCGGCAAGGTCGGCCGCCAGATCCAGCTCGAGGGCAACGTCCGCGCGGGCGACGCCTCGCGGTTCGAGCTGCGCGTCAACGGC
>DATBIZ010000570.1:0-6676 GCA_036556645.1 Vicinamibacteria bacterium
GTTCTCCTCACCTTCACCTGCCGTGTAGCCCGTACACGGGCGCGCATCTTGCGCCACCGCGCGCACGGATTTCCCGGCGGAGCGGGCCGCGTCGCGCCCGGTACGCGAATTGCTGTGCAGGATCGCCGGCTACACACCACACGCCACCGTCCGCCGGCGCTCCGCCGTTGGGAGCGGGGAGCAGCTCATGAGCTTCGAGGTGCCGAACCCGATCGAGCGCGTGGACCCCGGGCTGGCGCGCCGGTTCGAGGCCGCGATCGCGGACGCGCTCGGCGACGCGCACCCGCACGCGGTGTCGGTGCGCTTCGGCGTGTGGGACGGCGAAGACGACGGGCCCTGCTTCGTGTGCAAGATCGAATCGGCGCCGCGCGCCGCTCCCGGCGCGCCGCCGGCATGGCGCTGGTGGTCGCCTCTGGTGCGCACGCCGGAGGAGCTGGCCGGCCACGTTCGCGCCGGGCTGCGCCTGCTCGATCGCCCGGCCGAGGCCGCGCGCCCGCGGGACGAGTACTGGGGCTGGGCGGCGACGGGATCGGACGGGGCCTGAACACACGCCGTTGTAACCACTACAATGGTCGTGACGTCCAAGCAGTCCTACTGAACGAAAGACGCTGAACTGATGCCCTCTGCACTCGTCGTCGACGACGACGTCAACTTCGGTCTCGGCCTCGCGGAAGTCGTCACGCGCGAAGGCTTCACGGTGAAGACCGCCGGCTCCATCAAGGAGGCCAAGGCGGAGATGGCCCGGGCCGTGCCCGACGTGCTGCTGCTGGACCTGCACCTGCCCGACGGCACCGGCCTCGACCTCGTGCGGGACATCGAAGGGGGTCCGCCGACCGAGGTCGTGCTGATCACCGGGCAGGCCACCGTGGACACGGCCGTCGAGGCGATGAAGCGCGGCGCCTCCGACTACCTGGTCAAGCCCGTGGACTTCACCCGCGTGAAGCTGGTGCTGGCCAAGGTGGCGCAGACGCGCGAGCTGAAGGAGCAGATCGGCAACCTGCGCGGGGAGCTGCGCAAGCTGGGGCGGTTCGGCCCTCTCATCGGCGCCTCGCCGGCGATGCAGCGCGTGTACGACCTGGTCGCGCGCGTGGCGAACACCGACGCCACCGTGCTGCTCACCGGCGAGACGGGGACGGGCAAGGAGCTGGTCGCGGAGACGATCCACAGCCTCAGCCGGCGGCACAAGGAGCCTTTCCTGCCGATCAACTGCGGCGCGGTCTCGCCGACCCTGATCGAGAGCGAGCTGTTCGGCCACGAGCGCGGCAGCTTCACCGGCGCCGACCGCATGCACAAGGGCTACTTCGAGCGCGCGCACCGCGGCACGCTCTTCCTCGACGAGATCACCGAGATGCCTCCGGAGCTGCAGGTCAAGCTGCTGCGCGTGCTGGAGACGTCCAAGGTCACGCGCATCGGCGGCAACGAGCCGATCACGGTGGACGTGCGCGTGCTGGGCGCCACCAACCGCCGGCCCGAGGAGGCGGTGGCGAAGGGCAAGCTGCGCGAAGACCTGCTCTACCGCCTCAACGTGTTCCCGATCGGCCTGCCTCCCCTGCGTGACCGGCGCGAGGACGTGGAGCTGCTCGCCGAGCACTTCCTCCAGATCCTCAACAAGGAGCACGACACCTACAAGGCCTTCACGCGCCCCGCGCTGAACCGCCTCAAGAGCCACAACTGGCCCGGCAACGTCCGCGAGCTGAAGAACCTGGTGCACCGCGCCTTCATCCTGGCCGAGGAGCACATCGGGCTCGACTGCCTGCCGCTCGGCGTGCAGGAGAGCGGCGGCTCGAGCCTCGCCGTGAAGGTCGGCACCTCGCTGGGCGAAGCCGAGCGGCGGCTGATCCTCGCCACCCTCGAGGAGTGCGAGGGGGACAAGAAGAAGGCGGCGGAGGTCCTGGGGATCAGCCTGAAGACGCTCTACAACCGGCTGAACGAGTACAAGAGCGCGTAGGCGTACCGGCCCGCCGCGAACCGCCGGTCAGAACGCCTGTCCCAGGCCGAACAGCAGCCGGTACGACCTCTCGCCCGGCGGCTTGTTCAGCGGGAACGCGACGTCCGCGCGGATCAGCCCGACGGCCGAGTCGTAGCGCAGCCCCACGCCGAGGGTGTGGGTGAAGTCGAACCCGAGGTCCTCCCAGCGGCCGAACACGTTGCCGGTGTCGTAGAACACCGCGCCGCCGAGGCGGCCCTGGAGCGGCATGTAGCGCAGCTCCTGGTTGATGATGATGACCGCCTCGCCCAGCGCGACGTCGTTGATCGCGTCGCGGGCGGCCAGGGCTTCCGCGCTGAAGCCGCGCAGGCTGTTGGGTCCGCCCGCGCGGAAGAGCACCTCGTCGGGGAGCCGGCGCCCGCCGGTCGCGCGCATGCCGCCGAAGCGGTAACCGTGCGCCCAGGTGAACGTGCGCCCGAGGTCCATGGTCAGCGAGACCTGCGCGAAGGCCTTCACGAAGTCGTAGTCCGAGCCGAACGCCTTCTGGCCCCCCTCCACGCTGAGGCTGTAGAAGCTCCCCCGCCGCGGGTTGAGCGGGTTGTCGCGCGTGTCGAGCACCACCGACGCGTCGAGCGAGCCCAGATCGTAGGTCTCGACGGGACGGAACCTCACCCGCGAGAAGTCCGCGCGCCGGAAGCTGTAGCCGAAGAGGATCTCCCAGGGATGCGCGACGTGCAGGTGCTGCTGCAGGTGAAACCCCTCCTCGTAGCGCGTGTCCTGGAACGTCGCCGCCGACTCGCCGGGGACGATCTCCCTCGCGATGGTCAGCCGCTCCTCGCGCCGGAACACCGCGGCGGTCAGGCCGCCCAGGCCGTGCAGCCCCCCGATCGAGAGGGAGGGCACGTGGAAGGCGACCCGGGCTTCGCGGACGGTGCCGCCGCCGCGCACGCGGCCCGACAGCACCATGCCGCGCCCGGCCAGGTTCCGCAGCTCGCCGTCCACCAGGGCGCTGGTGCCCGTCTCCTGCTCGTAGCGCAGGTCGTAGGCCAGCCCGTAGCGCGCGTCCTCCTCGAGCTCGACCGTGATCGTGGCGGGATCGTCGGAGGACGCGGTGACGACGGCGCGCGAGAAGATGCCGAGGTCGCGGAGCCGGCGCTCCAGCTCGGCCAGCCGCCGGGGGTCGAGCGGTTGGCCCGGCTCGAGGTGGATCTGGTCCCGCACGACCGACTCGCGCGTGCGGCGCAGCCCCTGGATCACGATCGGCCCGATCACCACCCGCGGTCCCTCGGCCACGCGGAAGTGGACCTCGAGGTCGTGGCCGGCCGGTGAGAGCGCGGGCGTGACGCGCACGGCGGGGTAGCCCAGGCCGAGGTAGTGCTCCCGCAGCCGGCGCACCGCGTCGGTGGCCGCGAGCTGGTCGTAGGGCGCTCCGAGCTCGAGCGCGGCGAGCGGCTGCAGCTCCGCTTCGGGCAGCGTCGCGCCGGGGAAGCGGACCGCGCTCACCACCGCCTGCGGCCCCTCGGTGATCGGGACCGCGATGCGGGCCTGCCCGCCGTCCTCCGCCGTCTCCACCTCGCCGACCTCGGCCGTGAGGTAGTGCCGCTCGCGGTAGGCGGCGCGGATCCGTTCGCGCGCCTCGCGCTCCTCGGTGAGCAGCAGCGCGGGCCCGCCGGCGGCCTCGAGCAGCGTTCCCGGCGAGATCGCCCGCGCGCCGGGGAACGTCACCTGCGCGCGGAGCACGGGCCCCGGCTCCGCCTCGAACACGATCGTCCGGTAGCCGCCTTCGGCGACGTTCCGCGCCTCGACCTCCGCGCGCAGGTGGCCGCGCTTGCGCAGGTCGGCGAGCAGGCGCTCGCGGCCTCGCTCGATCGCCTCCTCCTCGAAGAGCGCCTCGCGGATCTCGCCGGTGAGGTCGGGCGGTTCCGCCATCCCCTCCACGCGCCAGCGGTAACGCGGGCCGAGGATCCCCTGGAACGTGGCCACGTCGCCGTCGAGCCGCGCGTCCACCACCGCCTCGAGGTAGCCCTGCTCGACCAGGTAGGCGCGGATCCGGTCGGCGTCGTCGAGCAGGTCCCAGTACGTGACGTCTTTGCCCGGCCGCGCCCGCGCCTCCGCGCGGATCGCCGCCTCGAACTCGCGCAGGTCGCCCTGGACGGTCACCGCGCTCAGCTCGGTGGGCAGGATCTCCTCGGCCCGCGGCCGCGCGGGGGCGCCGAAGCGCAGCCGCTGCCCGGCGCTGTAGGCCCAGTGGCCGGCGTCGGTGCGCTGCGCGCGCACGTTCAGGTTCTGCCCGCCCAGCCGGAACTCCACCTGGTAGTACTGCGCCTCGGGGTTGTTCAGCCCGATCGAGTAGATCAGCCGCATGCCGCCCGTCACCTGCTTGCCGAACGTGAAGCGCGCGCCGGGATCGCCTTCGAGCGCGATCAGCTCCGGCTGGATGTTCACGGTGTCGAACCCGATGTCCATCAGGCCGCGCGCCACCTCGCGCGTGAAGCGTCCGGCCAGGAGGGCGGCCGCCTGCTGCCCGACCAGGTTGGCCCCGCTGCTGAGCACCACGCTGCGCTGGCCGGTGGCGATCAGGCTGGCCAGCTCCTGCTGCGAGAGCGACGGCGTCGAGTCCAGCTCCAGGCCGGGGCGGTCGAGCGGCCCTTCCGCGAACAGCGACACCTGCAGGTCCACGGTCTCGCCGCGCGCCACCTCCACGTTCTCGATCAGGGTCTCGGCGCGCACCGCGATGTCGGGGTTGGTGGTGCCGGAGTAGATCAGGTGCCCGCTGGTGATCGTGAACTCGCGCTCCTGCAGGAACACCTTGCCGCCCGGGCGGATCTCGAGCCGGCCGAAGGGGGCGGGCTCGTCCATGTCGCCGCGCAGCCAGAGCGAGCCCACCGCCTCGAGCTGCGCGAGGTTGTTGCGGACCAGGATCGGGTTCTCGGTGCCCACGGAGATGTTCAGCGCGACCGTTCTGAGGAACCGCGACGGCTGGTCCGTCCCCGGCGGCACGTCGGGCGGCAGGAAGCCCTCCTCCAGGAAGATGTCGGCGTCGTAGAGCCCGCGCTCGAGCGCGACCGTACCGGCGATCAGGAAGTCGCCGGGCCGGCCGGTCAGCGTCAGCTCCGCGTCCACCCGCGCCTTGAAGTCCTCCCAGATGCCGCTCTGCTCCCCGCCCACCGGGTAGCGGATGCCCATGTCGGTGCCGGTCACCAGTACGCGGGTGTCCGTGAGCCTGAGGCCCGAGAGCTGACCCGTGCCGGTCATCGTCACCGGCCCGCCGCCGAGCATGGCCGCGCCCTCCTCGATGCGGACGACACCGGGCTCGAACACCAGCCGCGCGGCGATCGCGGTCAGCGGCTGCTGGATGTCGCGCAGCCGGAGCGTGCCGTCCTGGACCGTCACCGTGCCGCGCGGCGTCGGGTTCCGGATGGGGCCCGCCAGCGTGAGGTCCACGTCGGCGGTGCCGGTGAGGAGCGCTTCCTCGAGCACGGGCGAGAGGGCGCGCAGCTCCAGGCGTCCCCGGCCGGTGGCCTCCATCGTGTCCGCACGCAGGTCCGCGCTCCCGCGCGCCACGAACGTCCCGCCCGGGCCGGACAGCGTGAGGCCGTCGGTGGTCACGCGCCCGTCCTGCAGCGTGAGCGTGAGGGGCGCGGCCTGGATCTCGACGTCCTGCACGCGCGCGGTGGTGGCCTGCAGCGTGAGCTGGCCCTGGAGCTGCTCGCGGGCGGAGAGCCGGCCGAACAGGCGCGCCTCGCCGGTGAGGGTGGCGGTCAGCGCGGACGGCCGGTCCCGCACGGCTTCGAGCAGCGTGCCCAGCTCGACCGCGTTCCACGTCATGCGCAGGTCCGCCTGGCCCGGCGCGAGCTGCAGGGCCTCCGCGGTCGTCTCCGCGATCAGCGCGGCCAGCGGCACGTCGCCGGAGACGAGCAGCGTGCCGCCGGCGAGGGTGGCTTCGATGCCGGGCGTGGTCACCAGGTCTCCCGCGAGCTCGACCGTGCCGCCGGGTACCGCGAGCAGCCGGTCGCCGGGGGCGTCCACCGCCACGCCGTCGAGCGCGATCAGCCCGTACGCGCGCGGCCGCGAGCGCGTGCCCACGAACTCGAGGTCGCCCTGCAGGTGCCCCTCCGCCCGCCAGCCGGGGCGCATCGGCCACTGCGCGAGGTCCACGTCGAACGAGGCCTCCAGGCTGAAGCCGCCGCCGGTCGGGATGCCGAGCCGGCGCGCCTGCTCCTCCGCCAGCACCGCGCCGAGCGGCACGCGGCCGAGCAGGTCGATGCGGCCGCCGGGGAACGCGGCGTGCAGCTCGCGGATGGAGGCCGAATCGCCCTGCAGGTCCACCAGCCCGTCCGAGACCGTGACCAGCGGGAACCCCGGCCGCTGGAACTCGACGCCCGTGAGCGCGACCAGCCCCGTGGCGCGCGGCGCGGCCGGCGTGCCGCCCAGGTGGACGTCGCCCTTCACCAGCCCGGTGAGCCGCCAGCCCGCGGGCGAGGGCACGTGCGCCAGGTCCAGCTCCAGGTGCCCGGTCAGGTCGAGCGGCGCGTCCGCACGCAGCCCCAGCCGGCCCGCGCCCGTGAACGCGAGGCCCGGCCCTTCGATGTCCACGCCCTCCACGGTCACGTCGCGGCCGCGCGCGGTCAGCGTGAACGGCGCGCGCGCCCGTGCCCACATGTCGCCGCTCTGCGCCTCGAGCGCGTCCACGCGCGCCTCGACCACCGCCGCCTCCGGACGGGCCCACGCCAGCGCCACGTCCACGGT
>DATBIZ010000571.1:0-2713 GCA_036556645.1 Vicinamibacteria bacterium
CCCGAGGTGGCGTATCACCGGGCGTTCGTGCGCGAGCGGCTGGGCGAGGACGCGCGGGCGGACTACGCGGCCGCCTCGCGCCTGTCCACGCGCTACGCGTTCCCGAACCGCGCCGAAACGCTCCCGGTCCTGCGCCGCGCCCTCGAGGTGGATCCCGGCGACGCCACGGCGCGGCTGCTCCTCGGGTCGCTGTACCTGTCGGGCGGCCGGACCGAAGACGCCACCCGCGAATGGCAGGAGGCGCGGCGCCTGGGCGCGCGGCTGCCCGCCCTGCACCGCAACCTCGGGCGCACGCTGATGCACGGCGGCGACGACGAGGGCGCGCTGGCGGTGTTCCTCGAGGGCCTGTCTTCCGACCCCGGGAACGTGGACCTGTACGTGGGGGCGGACCAGGCGCTGGCCGCGCTCGGCCGCGCGCCCGCGGAGCGCGTGGCCGCGCTGCAGAGGTTCCCGGGGGCCGCGCCCGCCCCGCTCGTCCAGCGGCTGGCGCTGGCCCTGGCCGAGGCGGGCCGTGCGGAAGAAGCCCAGGCGCTGCTCGCGCGCAGCTTCTTCGCGCGCGAGGAGGGCGGGACCAACGTGCGCCAGGTCTGGGTGGACGTGCGGCTGCTCCACGCGCTCGCGCTCGCGCGCGCGGGCCGCCACCGCGAGGCGCTGGCGGTCGTGGAGGGCCTCGGGAGCGCGGTGCCGGGTGTCGCGTTCACCGCGGACGGGCTGGCGCCGTTCGTCGGCTCGGCGCGCGTGCAGTACGCGGCGGGCGAGGTGGCCGCGCTCGCGGGCGACGCGGCCGCGGCGCGCGCCCACTGGCAGGCGGCCGTCCGGGCCGGCGAAGGCCCGCGGGCGCTGCCCTGGGCCGGCGCCGCGGCCCGCCGTCTCGGCCGGGACGAGGCGGGCGGGCGCGCGCGTCTCGAGAAGGCGGCCGCGGAGGCGGACCGGCTCGTCGAGCAGGGCACCCGTTCCGGGCAGGTCCTCTACGCCTCCGGCCTGGTGCTGCGGGCGCTCGGCCGCGAGGACCTGGCGCGCGAGCGCTTCCGTGCCGCGCTGCTCGCGCCGGACCAGCAGCTCTCGCACTACCTGGCCGGCCGGGCGCTCCGGCAGGCGGAGCCGTTCTGACCCTCGCCGGCGTGCGCGGCGTCGTGTTCGACCTCGACGGCACGATCGTGCCGAACATGCGGCTGCACGCGGAAGCGTTCGCCGCGTTCATGGCCCGGCACGGCCTGCCGCCGCTCGACCATGCTCAGCGCGCGCGCCTGGACGGCAAGCGCAACTCGGACATCTTCCCGGAGCTGTTCGGCCGCGCGCTGCCCGCCGAGCAGCTCCGCGCCTTCGCCGCGGAGAAGGAGGCGCTGTACCGCGAGCTGTCGAAAGGGCAGCTGGCGCCGGCCCCGGGCCTGGAGCGGCTGCTCGCGCTGCTGGATTCGCGCCGCATCCCGGTCGCGATCGCGACCTCGGGGCCCGCCGAAAACGTGCGGCATACGCTGGCGGAGACCGGGCTCGGCGAGCGCCTCGCGATCGTGGTCCGCGGCGACGAGGTCGCGCGCGGGAAGCCGCACCCGGACGTCTTCCTGGCCGCGGCCGCGCGCCTCGGGGTGGAGCCGCCGTCCTGCCTGGCCTTCGAGGACTCGCCGTCGGGCGTGGCCGCCGCCTGTGCCGCCGGCATGCGCTGCGTCGCGCTCACCACCAGCTTCTCGGAGGAGGCGTTCCGCGCGGCGGCCACGGCGCCGCACGCGTTCGTGCGGGACTTCGAGCATTTCCTCGGATCACTCACCTCGGAGGCTTTCGCATGAAGAGCGGCGCGCCGGCGCTCGCGATGCTCCTGCTGGCGGCACCGCCGGCCAGCGCCGGCGTGTCGCGCGTCTGGGCGGTGACCGACGGCGAGAAGATCGAGCAGGACGACCTCGCCAGCCCGCTGCGGGACCGCAACGCGGCCTGGGACGGCCGGCGGGTGGGCCTGTTCGGCGCGCGCAACGAGGTGCTGGCCGTCCAGGTGATCGTGGAAGCGGACGGGCGCGGCGTGGGTGCGCTGTCCGCGTCGCTGCCGGAGCTGCGCCGCCGCGGCGGGACCGAGCGCATCGTGTACGCGCCGCCCGGGCCCGACCCGAGCGCCTCCGCCGGCCGGCCCATCCAGCTCTTCTCCGTCCACTACCTGAACGTGACCGAGCCGAGCCGGGCCAACTGGGTGTGGAAGCCGGGCAGCGCCGCCGCGCCGCGCGACCCGACCGGCCTCAAGCCGGTGCAGCTCGTTCCGGAGAGCGCCCGCGCCGGCCGCGGAGGCTTTCCGCTGCGCGTCGCGCCCTCGCGGAACCAGGCGGTCTGGATCGAGGTCTACACCGGACGCGACCTCCCGCCGGGCGTGTACGAGGGCACGATCACGGTCCGGGCGGACGGCGACGCCCGCAGCCTGCCGGTCGAGCTGGAGCTGTTCGACTTCACCCTGCCCGACGCGAACAGCCTCGACGCGATGGTGTACTACGAGCCGAGCCAGCCGGAGCGGTACCACGGACGCAACCTCGACGCCGTCTACCACCGCTTCGCGCACCGGTATCGCGTCGAGCTGGTCCACGGGTACGACGAGGCCGGGGTGCGCGCCGCGCGCGGGCGCTTCGACGGCTCCGACTTCACGCGCGCGCACGGCTACGAAGGGCCCGGCGAGGGCGTCGGCAACCGGATCGTACCGGCCTCGTTCTACGGTCCGGGGCCCGGGTGGGACGAGAAG
>DATBIZ010000572.1:0-5364 GCA_036556645.1 Vicinamibacteria bacterium
GGTGGTTGATGGCCTTGGCCAGGTACACCTCGCCGATCAGGCCCGCCTTCAGCGCGCGCACGCCGGCCATGTCCTCGGCCGAGCTGCGGCGCTGCGTGCCGTGCTGCACGCACTTCTTGTGCTCGCGCGCGCACCTGGCCACCAGGTTCGCCTCGCGGACGTTGTGGCTGCAGGGCTTCTCCAGGTAGACGTGTTTGCCGGCGAGGATCGCCGCGAGCGCGACCGGCACGTGCCAGTGATCGGCGGTGACCACGCTCACCGAATCCACGTCCTTGTCCTCGAGCAGCTTCCGGAAGTCGGTGTACTTCTTCACCGCCGCGTCCGGGAGCGACGCGGCCGCCTTGTCGAGGCGGACGGGATCGATGTCGCACACCGCCACCACGCGGCAGTTCTTCGCCGCGTGGAAGCGCTTGACGTGCTGGCTTCCCTGGTTCCCGGCCCCGATCACCGCGTGGTTGACGACGTCGCTCGGGGACCGTCCATGAGCGCGCGAGAGGAGGAACGGGCTGGCGGCCAGGGCCGCGCCCGTCGTGTGGAGGAATCTGCGGCGGGACGTCTCAACACCCATGGTGCACCTCCGATTCAGCGTAGCGGCTTCCCCGCACGAACGTCGTCGATCAGGAACACGCTCGGCGCCGTCTTCTCGTCCGCGCCCGGCCGGTCCTCGACGAAGAGGCCGGGCGTCTCCGGCTCGCCGTCCACGATGGCGGCGTCCACGTCGCCGCGCCAGGGGCCGGTGCGGAACACCACGCGCTCCAGCGTGTCCGCCCGCTGGGCGAAGGGGATCCCGCGCCTCACCCACGCGCCGTCCACCGCCAGGTCGTAGGTCTGCGCGTCCGTGTCCAGGCGCAAGGCGACCGCGATCCAGCGCCCGGGCGCGATGCGCACCGGGTCCGGATCCACCTTCTCCTGGTCGAGCGACAGCCACTCCGGGTCGAAGCGCAGCCGCATCGGCCGCTCGCTCCGCGGCCCCTGCACCTCGACCTCGAGGAACGCGTGCCCCACCTGCCGCTGCATCACCCGGAACGACACCTCGGGCTGCCGCGATTCGGGGAACGCGCGCGCCGCCTGAGCGTAGTCGTACGGCTCCTCGTCCCGCAGCTCCAGGGCGCGGCCCTTCCCGGCCGCGCCGTCCACCACGGCCACCGGCGCCCACTGCGGCACGTGCAGGTTCCACCGCTCCAGGTCCGAGGCGTTGCGTGCCGCGTCGAAGGTCTCGGACACGGGCTCCTCGACGCGACCCTGGATCGGCACGCGCGTCCGGCTCAGCCAGATGTCCTCCTTGCCCATGCTGTACGTCACCCAGAGGTGCGAGCCGGGCGGGTCGCCGTTGCCCTCGGCGATGCCGCGGAAGTACTGCAGCCCCTCGTCCTTGTGGATGCCCTGGAACCGCAGCGGCGGGACCTCGCCGGAGAGCAGCAACATCTGGTCGAAGCGGTGCCCGTCGTCGCCGGTGACCACCGTCATCGGGAAGCGGTTCCGGCGCGTGGCCGAGTGGTTGTAGACGAGCGCGTAGCGGCCGTCCTCGGTGCGCTGGCCCCACACCTTCGCTCCGCTCATCCGCAGCGTGGGCGAGCGGACGACCGGCGTCCACGTCTTCCCCTCGTCCGCGCTGAGGGCCGACCACTGCGCCTTCCAGAGCGCGACCACCACGCGGTCGGGCCGGTGGAAGAAGCTCAGCGCGCGCGTGGCCACGGGCGGGTCGAGCGCGTAGAAGCCGTCCTTGGCCCGGTCCTCCTCCCACCACTGCAGGGTCATCAGCTTGTCGGCCAGCAGCGCCTCGCAGGCCGCGACGAAGCCGGGGTCGGGGCTCGACGTATAGAGAGGATGCCGGGTGTTGCCCTCGTTCCAGCCCGCGTGCCGGTTGTAGCGGATGAAGTAGATGGGCCCGAACGAGCCGTCCGCGAGCACCTCGCGCACGACGCGCCCGAGGCCCTGGCCGTCGTTCGGTCCCAGGCGCGGCGTCGGACAATAGCCGTAGAAGCCGAGCGTCAGCAGGCGTCCGTTCGGCGCGACGTAGAAGCCCATCCGCTGGTGCATCACCGCGGCCGTTCCCTCGGCAACGATCCATTCGCCCCGGCGGATCTCCGGCAGCGGGTACACGGGAAAGACCACCTGCGGCGCGGTCCAGGACCGGCCGTCCTCCGAGCTGGCCAGCAGCGTGCGGCCCGGCGGGTTGTGCTCCTCCTTCAGGTTGCTCAGGTACTGCACGTAGAAGCGGCCGCGCCAGTGGGCCAGCATCGGCGCGTGGCTGTACGTCCAGCCGACGTCCCCACCTTCGGGCGGATGGCGGCGGTTGGCGCGATGGACCTGGTAGTGGTGCACGCCGACCGCGTGGCGCAGGCCGCCGTGGTGGAAGCGCTTGTCCACCTGCTCCGTGCCGACGTACTTCACCGGCTCGCGCGCGGACTCCTCGATCGGCGGAGGCATCGGCCCGGCCGCCGCCGGCAAGGCCAGGCCGACCGTCGCCACCAAGGCACGCGCGCGGGGTCTCATGGCGCGGGTGGCGGCGTCTCGAGCCACTTCAGGTTGAACGCGTAGTGGTTCCAACTGCTGATCAGGTGGACGACCCCGTCCCTCCCCTGCGTCATCGCCATGTAGCCGCGCGGCTCGCCCGTGCTGCGGTCGAGGTCGAACGGGGTGGCATCCGTGGATCTCTCCCGCCGCGGCTGCGCCGGGTCGTCGCCGATCACGCGGACCTTCGGCCAGGTGCGGCCGTCGTCGTGGGAGAGCGCGGCGAAGAGCCCGCTGATCCGCCGGCGCCCCCCGGCCGCGTCGGTGACCTCCACCGGCGTGGGGTCCTTCGGGTTCGCGAACGAGATCAGCAGCAGCGGGCCTTCGCGCAGGCGCAGGAGCTGCACGCGCTGCCCGCCGCCGATCGGCGGGAACGAGGACGGCGCGTGCGTCCAGGTCTTGCCCATGTCCAACGAGTGGCTCTGCGGCATCCTGCCGTCGATCGTGTCGCCGCGGCCGAAGGCGAACAGACGGCCGTCGCGGAGCTGCGTGACCCCGGCGTGGATGCCCGCGATCGTGCCGCCGGGATCGGCCCAGGTCCGCCCGCCGTCGCGGCTGACGTGCAGCGCGGTTCCGCCGTTGCCGGCCGGAGTCGCGTCCGCGGTCAGGACCAGCGCTCCTTCGCGCGTGCGGAACACGGACGGGATCACCTGGCGGCGGCCGTGGTGCTCGGGGACGATCAGGCGCGCCTTCGACCACGTGGCGCCGCTGTCGTCGGACGTGCGCAGGACGATGGCCAGCGGGCCCCAGGTCGCGGCCACCGACAGGCTGTTGAAGTGGTACAGGGTGCGCCCGTCGGACCACACCGCGAGCGCGCTGTCGTTGCGGTCGGGCGGGTCCCAGAAGAGCGTCGCGTCCTCCCACTCCTTCTGGCCCGCCCGGCGGCGGCTGGCCGCGACCGCGATCTCGCGCCCGCGCTCGGTGACGGTCGTGTACCAGACCGCGAGCAGGTCGCCGTTGGGGCACTCGACGATGGTCGGCGCGTGGTTGTGCCGGCTGAAGAGCGGGCCCTCGGAGCCTTCCGGGATCTTCACGTACGGCTGCGGCCCCTCGAAGAAGGGCTTGCCGGGATCCGGGCGCGCCCGCGCGCCCCGCGGGCGGTCGGCGCGCACGTCGCGCTGATGCCGCTGGGGCGGAGGCACCGGAAGCGGCGCGGTGGCCGGCGCCTCGCCGAGCGCGACACGGAAGCCGATCAGCCAGCTCTTGTCTTCGGGCAGCGTGCCCATCCGGTTCGCCGAGCGCAGGTAGAAGGCGACGGTGGAGTGGCTGCCGCCGCGCGCCACCTTGAAGTCCCCGTCGCGGCGGCCGACCGGATCCACCTGGTCCGCCGCCTCGTACGGCCCATACCAGTCGGACACCCACTCCTCGACGTTGCCGTGCAGGTCGTGGAGTCCCCACGCGTTCGCGGGCGTGCGTCCCACGGTGAGCGGCACGACCTCCTGCCGGCCGCGGCCGCTGCGGGGCTCGGGGTACCAGCTGTTGTCGGGGTTCTTCACGATGCCCTCGGGCAGCGTGTCGCCGAACGCGAACGGTCCGGCGTGCCCGGCCCGCGCCGCGTACTCCCACTCCGCCTCGGTCGGCAGGCGATAGGGCCGGCCCTCCTTCCGCGACAGCCAGTCGCAGAAGGCCTGAGCCTCCTCCCAGCTCACGTAGACGACGGCTTCGTCGTGATCGATGGAGAACCCGGTGCGGCCGCGGAGCAGCATGTGGCGGGGATCGAACCGCTCGTACTGCTGGTTGGTCACTTCCGTGACGCCCAGGTAGAAAGGGCGGCTGATCGTCACGCGATGCACCGGCCGCTCGTCGTAGTCCCCCCGCGCCGGCAGCCAGATCGCGCGCCCGCCGTGTTCCTTGGCGGCGATCATCTCGGCCGGCAGGGGCTGGTCGTTGCCCATCGCGAACGTGCCGGGCTCGATGCGGGCGAAGCGCATGCCGATCGAGTTCTCGAACGTGGGCCCGCTCGGCATCGGTTGGTCGCTCGCGGCTTCGAGGCCCGGCCGCACGAGCGCCAGCGACAACCCGGCGGCGGCGACGCAGATCGACCGCGGCATCGCTCAGCGCCTCATCAGCCAGACCTCGGCCATCTGGCAGCCGCGTCCGGGCCCGCCGCGTCCGGGCTCGCCCGCGCAGGTGAGCGTCAGCGCGCCGTCGCGGACGGCCTCGGCGGGGACGTCGAACTCGACCGGCTGCAGCGGATCGGGCTTCGGCATCATCGGATGCACCTCGAGGCCGTCGGCGGAGAGCCGCACCTGCACCGGCCGGCCGCGGTCCCTCAGGGCCCCGGAGTAGACGATGCGCACGCGGTACGCGGCGGCGGGATCGAGGCCCGTGTAGGCGAGCTTGGCTTCGTACCCGTACAGGCCGTCCACGTAGTCGCACCAGGAGAGGCGGTACTCGCGACGGCATCCGAAGGCGACCAGCGGCGCGTCGAAGTACTGCGGGTCTTCCGCGTAGGCGCGGCCGGGCACCACGCGCGCGTCCGCGGCGGCCTTGCCCAGGTCGTCGTAGAAGCCGCCGGGGCCGGGGTCGGTCCAGCCGACGACGCGGTCGATCTCGGCCAGCCGCTTGGCCTCGTCCGACTCGGCGCGCACGCGGGCGAACGCCGCCCGGAGCCAGGCGCCGTCGTGGAGCGGCACGTCGATGGTGGCGAGGTTGGCGCCGCGTCCGACCGAGATCGCGCGGTAGCGCTCCACGTCGAGCTGCATGCGTATGCTCTGGTAGAGCGCCTCGGCCAGCTCGAACACCCGCTGGCGCAGCGGCGCCGCCACGGGCTGGGAATGAGCACGCTCGAGCACGGCCTCCGCACGCTCGAGCGCGAGGAGCGCGCCGGCGTCGCGCGCCGCGCGCAGC
>DATBIZ010000573.1:0-4753 GCA_036556645.1 Vicinamibacteria bacterium
CGTGTCCGTCGCCGCCCTGTTCTTCTCGTCCTTCCTCACGCGCCCGACGGGCGTCGTGGACGCGGTGCGCGCGTACGCCTTCTACCTCCGGCGCGCGGGGGCCACGTCCTGGCACGTGCATCCGTGGAGCTACTACCTGGAGCTGCTCGTTCCGTGGCGGGCGGCGGGGCCGCCGCTGTGGACGGAAGGCCTGATCGTCGTCCTGGCGGTCGCCGGCGGCGCCGCCGGGTGGACGGGGCACCGCGCGGCGGGCGCGGACCCGCGCGGCGTGCGGTTCCTGGCCCTCTACACGCTGCTGATGCTGGTGGCGTATTCGGCGATCCCCTACAAGACGCCCTGGTGCCTGCTCGGCTTCCTGCACGGCATGATCCTGCTCGCGGGCGTGGGCGCGGTGGTCGCCGTGCGCTCGATGCCGGGCGCGGCGACGCGCGCGCTGGCGGTGGCGCTGCTCGCCGCGGGCGCGGTTCACCTGGGCGGGCAGGCGTTCCTGGCCAGCTTCCGCTTCGCGGCCGACCCGCGCAACCCGTACGTCTACGCGCACACCGGCACCGACGTGTTCGAGATCGTGCGCCGCGTGAACGACCTGGCCCGCGCGCATCCCGATGGGCCGGCCCTGCGCATCCAGGTGGTCAGCCGCGAGAACCTGTGGCCGCTGCCGTTCTACCTGCGCGGCCTGCCGCGCGTCGAATGGTGGACCGGCGTGGACGACGCCTCGCCCGCCGCCCCGGTCGTGTTGATCACGCCGGAGATGGAGCCCGCGCTCGTCCGGAAGCTGTACGACCTGCCGCCGCCGGGCGAGCGAGAGCTGTACATGAGCATCTTCGAGCGGCCGGTCGAGATCAGGCCGGCGGTGGAGCTGCGGGGCTACGCGGCGTCCGGGTTGTGGGACGCCTACCGGCGGCTCGAATGAAGGACGTGCCGGGCGTCCACCGCTTCGCGCACGCGGCCATGGCGACCACGTTCGAGATCCGCTGCGCCCACGACGACCCGTCCTACGCGCGGCAGGCCGCGGAGGCGGCGTGGGCGGCCGTGGACCGGATCGAGCAGGATCAGAGCCGGTTCATCGCCAACAGCGACGTGTCCCGGGTCAACGCGCTCGGCGCCGGGCAGTCCGCCCGCGTGAGCCCGTGGACCATGGAGTGCCTGGAGATCGCCCGCCGCATGTACGAGGTGACCGCCGGCGCCTTCGACGTCTCCCTCGGCACCGGCCTGGACGGGCTCGAGCTGCTCGCGGACGACTTCACCGTCGTGGCGCGGCGTGACGGCGTGGCCCTCGACCTCGGCGGCATCGGCAAGGGCTTCGCCGTGGACCGCATCGGCGAGCTGCTGGGGGAGTGGGAGATCCCGCGCGCGCTGGTCCACGGCGGGTGGAGCTCGGTGCTCGCCCTCGACCCGCCGGCCCAAAGCGACGGCTGGCCGCTGACGCTGAGCGCCCCCGGGCCGTCGCCCTCGCGGGTGCTGGAGCGGATCGCCGCGCGGCGGCGCGCCCTGAGCGCGTCGGGGACGCGCAAGGGCGACCACATCTTCGACCCGCGCACCGGCGCCGCGGCCCGGCGCCGCGCCGCCTGGGTCGCGGTGGACGCCCGATCGGCCGGAGAGCCGGCCTCGCCGGCGGCGGTGGCGGAGACGCTCTCCACCGCGCTGATCGTCCTCACGGGCGACGACGCGGCGCGCCTGATCGCCGGGTGTCCCGGCGTCGAGGCCTGGGTCTTCGAGGACGGGCAGGTGGCGCATTTGACCGGCGCCGCGATCGAAGATAATGACCTTCCATGACCACCAGATCTTCCGTCCTCCCCCTGGGCGCCGTCCTTTCCCTCGGCCTCCTCCCCGGCGTCACGTACACGCCCGTGGCGAGCGCCGCCGAGAAGATGGTGCCGATCCCCATCCAGCTTCCGAAGCCGATGTTCGAGGGCACGCCGCAGAACATCCGCGTGCCCAACCTCCAGAAGCCGCTCGGGCGGCCGCGGGACCCGTTCCTGGCTCCCGCGGGCGTGACCAACGTGGCCAAGGGCAAGAAGGTGACGAGCAGCGACGACCTGCCCGTCATCGGCGAGATCGAGCAGGTGAACGACGGCGACAAGAAAGGCGCCGACGGCAGCTACGTCGAGCTGGGCCCCGGGCTCCAGCACGTCACCCTCGACCTCGGGACGCCGCACGACGTGTTCGCGGTGCTCTTCTGGCACTTCCACAAGCAGCCGCGCGTGTACCTCGACGTGGTGGTGCAGGTCGCGGACGACGCCGACTTCAAGAGCAACGTGCGCACGCTGTTCAACAACGACCACGACAACACGGCCGGGCTCGGCGCGGGCAAGGACATGAACTACGTCGAGACGGCCGAAGGCCGGCTCGTGGACGCCAAGGGCTCGCGCGCGCGGTACGTCCGCCTCTACAGCAAGGGAAGCAGCGCCACCGAGCTGAACCACTACGTCGAGGTCGAGGTGTTCGGCCGGCCGGCCAAGAAGTAGGAGGAGGGATGGCAGGCGAGGACGACAAGCGCGACCCCCCCGCGACGGACAAGCCCCCCGAGCGGCCGGCGGAGAAGAAGTTCGACCGCCGCGACGTGCTGCTCGGCCTCTCCACCGTGCCGGCCCTGGGCCTGTTCGGGTACGCGTGGGGCAAGAAGCGCGCGTACGACCGGGCCCAGCGGCCGGAGGGCGGCGAGCCGAAGGCGGCCGCGGCCACGAACGTGCGCGAGGTCAACGTCGCCCTCCTGGGGGCCGGCGCCCAGGGGCAGGTGCTGCTCGACGCGATGCTGCGCATCCCGGGCCTGCGCTTCCGGGCGGTCTGCGACATCTGGACGGAATACAACCAGCGCCGCGCGGTGAACGTCCTGCGCAAGTACAAGCACGAGGTCAACGGGTACGAAGACTACCGGGAGATGCTCGACAAGGAGAAGGACATCGAGGCGGTGATCGTGGCCACGCCGGACTTCTGGCACGCGCCGCACACCGTGGACAGCCTCCAGGCCGGCAAACACGTGTATTGCGAGAAGGAGATGTCGAACACGCTGGAGGGCGCCCAGAGCATGGTGCGCGCCGCCCGCGAGACCGGCAAGCTCCTGCAGATCGGCCACCAGCGCCGGAGCCACCCGCGCTATCGCCACTGCCACGACAAGCTGCTCACCGAGGCGAAGCTGCTCGGCCGCATCGTCACCGTCAACGGCCAGTGGAACCGCGCGGTCTCCGCGGACCTCGGCTGGCCCGAGCGGTACGCCATCCCGCCGGAGCGGCTCAAGCAGTACGGCTACAAGTCCATGCAGCAGTTCCGCAACTGGCGCTGGTACAAGGGCATGGGCGGCGGGCCGATCGTGGACCTCGGCTCGCACCAGATCGACATCTTCAGCTGGTTCCTGGGCGCGAACCCGTCGCACGTGACCGCCAGCGGCGGCACCGACTACCACGACCCCTCGACGCACGAGTGGTACGACACGGTGATGGCGATCTACGAATACGAGACGCCGCAGGGGCGCGCGCGGGCCTACTACCAGACGCAGAGCACGAACGGCAGCCAGGGCTACTTCGAGAACTTCATGGGCGACCAGGGCACGCTGATCATCTCGGAATCCGAGGCGGCCAACTCCGGCCTGCTCTACCGCGACCCGAACGCGCCGGCCTGGGACGAGTGGATCCGCAAGGGCTACGTCACCGCGCCGAAGCTGCAGGACCGCAACGAGGTCAGCGAGGAGCAGGAGGCCGCCGTGCTCGACGTGCGCGAGTCGGTGTCGCCCGACCAGCACCGGGTGCCGGTCGTCCTGCGCGACCCGTACCACCAGCCGCACCTCGAGAACTTCTTCGACACCATCCGCGGGACCGCGCAGCTCAACTGCCCGGCCGAGGTGGGCTACGAGACCGCGGTGGCCGTGCTGAAGGTCAACGAGGCGATCGAGGCGCAGCGCCGGCTGGCGTTCCGGCCGGAGGAGTTCAGGATCTGATGGCCTCTCCGCGCGTGCAGATGATCGCGATCGTCGTGATGCGGGTGCTGATCGGCTGGCACTTCCTCTACGAGGGGCTGTCCAAGCTGACCACCGAGGGCTGGTCGGCCCAGGGCTTCCTGCTCCAGGCGCGCGGCCCCTTCGCCGGCCTCTACCGCTGGATGGCGTCGAGCCCGGACGTGCTCTCGACCGTGAACCAGCTCAACATGTGGGGCCTCACCGCGGTCGGGCTCGGCCTGATCCTCGGCTGCTTCACCCGGGTGGCCAGCGCGGCGGGGCTGCTGTTGATCCTGCTCTTCTACTTCTGCAACCCGCCGTTCGTCGGGTACTTCTACTCGATCCCGACCGAGGGCAGCTACCTCGTCGTCAACAAGAACCTGGTCGAGGCGGCGGCGCTGGCGGTCGTGATGGTGACGGACAGCGGGCGATTCGCGGGGGTGGATCGGCTGATCGACTCCTTGCGGGGGCGACGCTTGCGGGCGCGGCCCGCCGGCGCCGCGGACGCCCGGACGGCGCTGCCACAAGACGCGGCCTGATCGCGCGCCGCGCGCAGGCCGCCGCACCCGCCGGATGCGCGGAAGGCGGCGCTGGCGGGTCCGATGCCGCCGGACTGAGGGCTACCGTCTCACGCCGCCCAGTCCTGGCACTGGCTCCGCCACTGCTCCGGGGTGCGCGCGCCGGAGGCCAGGTCTTCGACCCAGCGGAACGGCTCCACGCGCACGGCGCCGCGCTCCAGCGCGGCCTCGGCTCCGGGCGCCGAGGTGACCACGAAGCCGGCCTCGATCAGCGACAAGGCGGCCCAGTGGCCGAGCCAGGTGCAGA
>DATBIZ010000574.1:0-3703 GCA_036556645.1 Vicinamibacteria bacterium
TTCTCGCCGAGGAGCTCCATGATCATCTGGCCGGCCGCCGCCCAGCACCAGTTGTTGGCGCGGCCGGCCTGCGGCGAGAAGCGCACGCCGAGGACACGCTCCTGGCACGCCGGCTGGGCCGGCGCGGACGTGGCGGACAGCACGATCAGGGCCAGCGGCGCACACCGACTCCAGCAAGGCATCGAAGCCTCCTCCGGCCAGACGGAAATGTGGGTGGAAGGACCGCTACCGACGGCTGAAGATCGCGGCCGAGCAGAACTTCGGCCGGATGGCACCGGCGCCCCGCGTGCCCCGCGGGGCCTGCCAGAGCTCGGGCAGCGGCTTGTCGGCGGGTTCGGTCCTGAGCAGCGCGTAGTAGACGCCGAAATGGAGCGCGATCATCTGCTCGTCGGTCAGCGCGGCGCCGTGGGCCTCGGCGTGCGGCTCGTTGTCGGCGGGCAGGTTGCTGATGAACACCCGGTGCGGGCGGGCACTGGGGCCCAGGAGAAGCTGCTTCGGCCGCCCGCCGGCCACGGGAACGATCTCGATGACGACCGCGGCCGCGTCGGTCTGCAGCCTCCAATGCATGGTGTCGGTCATCGCCTGCCGGACGCCCGGCGCCGAGCCCGCTCTCTTGAACTCGAACACGTCGTCGCGGTAGCTCTGCTGGCTGGGGATCGCGGCTTCGAGCCGCCCGCCGTCGAGGTGCACGCGGGCGGCGACCGCCCGCGGCAGCCCGCCCGCGGCGTCGTCGAGCAGCGACGGGTCGATGCGGCCGTCGCCGGCCAGGGCCGTCATGTCCGGGACGAACCGCAGGTCACGCCACGCGGCCGGGTCGTGCGGGTCGCGTGGCGGCGCGGGCCACGAGGTGTCCTGCCGTCCCGGACGGAAATAGCGTACGCCGGGGCCGGCGCCGCCCTGCACGCGGATGCGGACCTCGGATCCGGCCAGATCCCAGAGGCCCAGCTGGTCCACCCGCCCCCCGGCGCCGGGGGCGCCCGCCACCACCCGGGTCGGCCCGCTGTTCTCCGGGTTTGCCAGCTCGTTCAGGCTCACGACGAGGGTGGGGGCGTGCACCGGCAGCGTGACGCCCTGCACCTGGCCGACGCCCTGGGTATCCAGCAGCAGAACCTGCCCGGGCTTTCCGTCTCCGTCGCTCACGAGTGCGCAGAGTCCGGTGAACATGATCGACAAGCCGACGCTCATGACGCTCCTCCTTTCGACAAGGAATGCGGATCGAGTCCGCCCATGCAGACGAATGCGGCCCAGCTCGCGGGATGGGCTCGTGACGGGTCGGGGCCGCGCAGGTAGGCGAGCTGGGTGGTCCGCAAGGCGGCGGCGGGGTCTCCCTGCGCCAGCAGCGCGCGGTGGAGCGCCACGAAGAAGTCGCGGCTGAGCGCGTCGTCGATGTCCCAGAGGCTGGCCACGACGTCCGGCACTCCGGCCGCCAGGAACGGACGGCCCAGGCTCAGCGCACCCTCCACCCCGGATACGGCTCCTCCCCCGGTCCGGCACGCGGCGAGGACCACCACCCGCGTGCGCGGCAGGGTCATGCGCCCGAGCTCGTGGACGTAGAGAGCCCCCGAATCGTGCGCCCCGGGAGCCAGCAGCAGGCGCGTGGTCGAGGGCGACTCGTGGCTGGACGCGGCGTGCCCGGCGTAATGGACGACCTCGCTGTGGTGCAGCGCGTCGAGCACCGCGGCCCGCGTGGCCCCGTCGGCCCGGAGCAGCTCCGCGCGCGGGTAGAGCGACGCGATCTCCTCCGCTTCCGCTTCCGCCCCGGGAAGGTCGGGCAGGCCGCGCCAGACCCGGCGGTCCACCCGGGGGTTGCCCACCGCGAGCGCGCGCATCGCCCGGCCACGGTGCCGGGCGGCCGCGGCCGAGGCGCGCACGAACACGGTCCCGCTCGGCGCGACGCCGAGGGCGAAGTCCTCCACCAGGTAACGGCGGGTCTGGTCGTTCCAGAGGCCGGAGAACGGAACGGACTGCAGTACCCCGTCGGGAATGAACACCAGCGCCCGCGGCGACCCGATGAAGGGGAGGAAGGGCCGCACCAGCGCGTCGTGGAGGCGCGCCGCGGTCCGGTGCAGGGCCTCCGCCGGCGCGCGCCGCTCGATCGCCGCACGGTGCGCCGTGACCAGCCGCGCCAGCTCGGCGGCCGGCAGCGGGCGCTCGATGAAACGCGTCCCCTCCCGCGACAGCGACCATGCGAACAGCCGGTCGTCCAGGGAGAGGTAGTAGACGAGGGTCACGCCCGGGGGGAGCTCGTCGCGCAGCGCCGCGGGCTCGAGCGGGGTGACCGCGGCGCCGGCCAGCGCATCGCCGAGCTGGCGGGCTCGCCCGCGCTCGACGAACGCCAGCGCGCGTTCCACGTCGCCATGCGTCGTGATCTGCAGGCGCACCATGTCCGCGAACACGGGCAGCGACTGGTCGAAGAAGGACACCTGGAGGGCGGCGTGCCGCAGCGAGATCCGGCCGCGCTCCAGGGCCTCGATCCCCGCCGCCAGCTCCGCTTCGGCCTCCGCGGCCGCGCCCCGGGCGGCGTGGGCGCGCGCGAGCAGGTGGTGGAGCGCGGGGGTGCGCACCGGCGCCGTGGCGCGGAAGTGGTCCAGGGCCGCGCGGAGCGGGCGCGCGGCCGCCTCGGGATCGCGGCCGAGCAGGATCAGGCCCGCCACCGCGTCCGCCTCGGCCGCCTGCTCGGTCGCAACCGCCGGGTCCGCGATGCGCGCCACCGATCGCCTCGATTCGAGCAGGTCCGCGCCGGCGCGTTCCTCGTCGCCGAGCGCGTGGTGGACGCCGGCACGGATGACGAGCGCATCGCTGACCGCGGTCGGCCGCGACCACGCGCGCGCGGCGTCCACCAGCGCGCTGCCGAAGTGCAGGGCGGTCCGGGGCAGGCCGGCGTCCACGCAGGCCAGCGTGACCTCGCCGAACATCGCGTGGCGCCGGCGGGGGCTCCGCACGTGCTCGAGCAGGGCCAGCGCCTTCTCCCGGTCGCGCCACGCGCCCCGCATCTCGCCCATGAGCTGCACGCTCTCGGTCCGCAGCATCAGGAGGAAGGCCGCGTCCTCGCGGTCACGGACCGTCCAGAAGCGCTCGCGCGCGGCGTCGTACCGCTGCAGCGCGTCGGTCAGCTCGCCGCGGTATCCGTGGATCAGCCCGGTGAGCCAATGGACGCGGCCCTCGAGCTCCAGGTATCGGCCGGCCCTCGCGTCCTGGCCCAACACGTCGAGCATCGCCAGCGCCGACGTCGGGTCCGACCGGAGCAGGCACGTGTTGACGACCTGTTGTCGTAGCCAGAGCGCATAGGGGCTTCCCCCGGCGCGCAGCCCACGCTCCGCGGCGCGAAAGGCCTCGCAGGAGGGCTCCTGGACGTCGTGGAGACGCTGCGCCTCCTGGAACGCCCGGAACCCCGCGGCTTGCGCGCGGACCGGGTCCGGCGAGGTGGCCGCCGTGCCCGCCTCCGTGAGCGCGCGCGCCGTGTCGCCCGCGAGCGCGTCTCCGGTCGCGCGGGACAACGCATCGCCCAGGAGCGTGAGCCGCTCGCGCTGCGTGCGCGCATCGGCGCGGCCGGTGAGGTGGGCTTCCGCCCACGCGGGCAGCAGCTCGTTGGTCCAGTGCTCCCGCAGGATCGCCGGAGACTGTTCGGCCAGCGCGTCGACCGCGGCACGCCCGCCCTCGAGGGCCGCGCGCACGCGGGCGCGGTCTTCCTCGACCGACGACC
>DATBIZ010000575.1:0-1537 GCA_036556645.1 Vicinamibacteria bacterium
CGCATGGTCCCGCTCCGGGTCCTCCGCCACCATCACCACGCGCGTGCCCGCGGGGACCACGCGCTGGAGCGTCTCGAGGTCCTGCGAGCAGGTCAGGCAGGCGGTGCTGGCCATGTAGAAGGCGGTCAGGTCCTCTCCGAGGCGGAAGGGCGCGCCGGTGGACATCCGCGCGGCGTCCGCGAGCTTCAGGGGACCGTCGCGCACCTCCACCGCGGCGCCCAGCGGTTGCAGCCGCGCGCGGTCGATCTCGGCCTGCGCGCTCGGCAGCGCGAGCATCTCGGCGGCGCGCTCGAAGAGCGCGACCGCTTCCGGCCCCAGGCCGCCCTTGCCGTGGCGCCGCAGCGCGTCGAGCGCCTCCTGGCCGCGTCCTTCGTCGAGCAGCGCACGGGCATGGCGCTGCGCGCGCTCGGCGGTCGGCTCGAGCAGCGCCGCGCGGCCGAAGTGGCGCGTGGCCGCCCGCTTGCGGTCCGCGGCGGCGAGCGCCTCGCCCATCGCGGCGTAGAGCGCCGCACGGTGGCGGCGATAGTCGAGACGCGCCTGCTGGTAGGTGTCCTCGACCACCTCCCCCTTGCGGCCGGCGGAGACGAAGGCGGTCGGGTCGAAGTCCTCGGTCAGGGAGAGGGCGCGGCGCGCGACGTCGAGCGCGGCCGGCGCGCGCTGGGCGGAGAGCCGCACCGCCTCGGCCGCGAGCCGCTCCGCTTCCTTCACGCGCCCGCCCGCGCTCGCGAGCAGCAGGAGCGGGACGAGCAGGAAGCTCATGCCGGCCGCGGCCGCAGGCGCGAGAGCCGGCGCTCCGCCTCCGCCAGCGTCTCCTCCTTCTTGCAGAACGCGAAGCGCACCTGACCGCGGCCGTCGCGCGGGTCCTGGTAGAACGACGAGCCGGGCACCACCGCCACGCCGACCTCCTCCACGAGGTGGCGCGCGAAGGCGACGTCGTCGTCCCAGCCGAGGCCGGCCGTCTCCGTGATCACGTAGTAGGCGCCCGCGGGGCGATAGGGCCGCAGCCCGGTCCGCTCGAGGATCGCGAGGAGGCGCGCGCGCCGCTGCGCGTAGGCCGCGGCCAGGCCGCGGTAGTACTCCTCGGGCAGCGCGAGCGCGAGCGCGCCCGCCTCCTGCAGCGGCGCGGCGGCGCCCACGGTCAGGAAGTCGTGCACCTTGCGGATGGCGGCGGTCAGCGCCGGGGGGGCGACGGCCCAGCCCACGCGCCAGCCGGTCACGCTGTAGGTCTTGCTCATCCCGTTGATCGTGATCGTGCGCTCGGCCATTCCCGGCAGGGTGGCCATGGGCACGTGCACCGCTCCATCGTAGAGGATGTGCTCGTAGATCTCGTCGGTGATGGCGAGGGCGTCGTGGCGCCGGCACAGCGCGGCGATGGCCTCCAGCTCCTCGCGCGTGAACACCTTGCCCGTCGGGTTGTTCGGCGTGTTCACGATGACCGCGCGCGTCTTCGCGCCGAAGGCGCCGGCCAGCTCGTCGGGATCGAAGGACCACGCCGGCGGCCGCAGGCGCACGAAGCGGGGCTGCGCCCCGGAGAGGA
>DATBIZ010000576.1:0-5464 GCA_036556645.1 Vicinamibacteria bacterium
AAGCGGCCACGGTGGCGGCCCTCGGGGGGGCCCACGCGGCGGACCACGACGTCGTCCACGCCGAACGGGCCGTTGCGCGCCGGGTCGGTGGGCCCGAAGATGCCGACGACCGCCGTGCCGACCGCGCAGGCGAGGTGCAGCGGCCCCGTGTCGGCCGCCACCATCAGCCGCGCGCGGCGCGAAAGCTCGACGAGCTGGCGCAGCCCGGTCGGAAAGCAGCGCTCGGCCGCTCCGCCGGACGCTCGGACCACGCGTTCGGCGAGCGCCTCCTCGCCGGGCCCCCACGTCACCAGCGCCCGCAGGCCGCGCTCCCGCAGCGCGCGCGCCAGCGCACCGTAGCCTTCGGGCGGCCAGAGCTTCTGCGGCCAGCCGCCGCCGGGGTTCAAGATCGCGAAGCCGCCGGGCCGCAGACCGGCCGCCGAGAGGGCCGTCTCGACCTCGTCCGCCTCACGCTCGAGATCGGGGAACACGAACTCCCGGCTGCCCACGGCCTCCACGCCCACGGCGCGCAGCAGCGCGAGGTTCTCGTCGACCACGTGGGCGGCGCCCGCGTCGAGCGGGAGCCGCTCGCGGAGCAGCAGCGCGGAGAGGGGCTCGACGCGACCCGGGGGCCCGTAGCCGACGACGCGCCGGGCGCCCGAGAGCCGGGCCCAGGCCGCGGACTTCCAGAGACCTTGCACGTCGATGGCCACGTCGTAGGCGCGGGACCGGAGGTCGCGCACGGTGTCGCGCGCCGGGCCCGGGCGGAACCGGCGCGCGGGGGGCGCGGCGGCGAGATGAGACAGATGAGGATGGCCCTCGAGCAGCGTCCGCCCCGGCGGCTCGGCCAGCCACCCCACCTGCCAGCCATGGCCGTGCAGGGCCGAGAGCATCGGCAGCGCGTGCACGATGTCGCCGATCGCGGAGAGCCGGACGAGGAGTGCTCGCCTCACCCGCGGATGCGCTCGAGCAGGGTGCGCGTCGCGTGGTCCTTCGGGTCGCCGACGATCGCCACGCGGCCGCCGTAGGAGCGCACCACGTCCCTCTCGGGCACCGTCTCCGGCGTGTAGTCCGTGCCCTTGCAGTGGACGTCGGGCCGCAGCGCGAGCAGCAGGCGCGTGACGTCGTCCTCCTCGAACACGACCACGTGGTCCACCGCGCGCAGGGCGGCCACCAGCGCCGCGCGGTCTTCCGCGGGCAGGATCGGCCGGCCGGCGCCCTTGAGCCGGCGCACGGAGCCGTCGCCGTTCACGGCCACGACGAGCAGGTCGGCCTCGCGCCGCGCGCCCTGCAGATAGCGCACGTGGCCGACGTGCAGCAGGTCGAAGCACCCGTTGGCCAGCGCCACGCGGCGGCCCTGCCCCCGCGCCTCCGCCACGCGCGCGCGCACCACGTCCAGGGTCCCGATCTTCGAGCCGGCGGCGCGCACGCTCATGGCCGGGCCGCTTCGGCCGCCACCGCGGCGCGCAGCTCGGGCGCGGACACGGTCGCGGTGCCGCGCTTCATCACCACGATGCCGCCCGCGTAGTTGGCGAGCCGGCTCGCCTCGGCGGGGGTGCCCCCGGCCGCCAGGGCCAGCGTGAACGTGGCGATCACCGTGTCGCCGGCGCCGGTCACGTCGGCCACCTGGTCGGAGCCGTGGATCGGGATGTGCAGGGTGGGCCGTCCGGGCTCGAACAGCGCCATGCCGTCGCTGCCGCGCGTGATCAGCACCGCGGCCACGCCCAGCCGGCGCAGCAGCGTGCGGCCGGCGTTCTCGAGCTTGCGCCGGTCGTTGCCGATGGTGATGCCCAGCGCGGCCTCGACCTCGGGCTCGTTCGGGGTCACCGCGGTCATGCCGCGGAAGCCCAGCAGCGCGTGGCGCGAGTCCACGGTCACCGGCACCTTCCGCCGCCGTGCCAGAGCGACCGCGGCCTGCACGAGCTCGCCCGTGACCAGCCCGAACCCGTAGTCGCTGACCAGCACCGCGTCGAGCGGGCCGCGCCAGCCGCGCAGGAGCGCGGCCACCCGCCGCCGCGCGGCGCTGCGGTCCGCCAGCCGCGTGGTCTTGTCGATGCGCACCATCTGCTGCTTGGTCGAGTGCACGCCGCCGCCGAGGATGCGCGTCTTGACCGGGGTGACGTAGGCGGGCTCGGTGAGCACGCGCGCGGCGGGGATGCCGGTCGCGCGCAGCAGCGCGCGCACGCGGCGGCCGTGGTCGTCGCGGCCGAGGACGCCCAGCGGCAGCGGGCGCCCGCCCAGCGTCCGGATGTTGTGGGCGGCGTTGGCCCCGCCGCCCAGGCGCACGTCGGTGCCGTCGTACTCGAGGATCAGCACCGGCGCCTCGCGGCTCACGCGCTGCACGCGCCCGGTCAGGAACTCGTCGGCCACCAGGTCGGCCAGCACCAGCACGCGGCGGCCGCGGAAGCGGTCCACGAGCGCGGCGAGCCGCTCCGCCGGCGCGGCCGGCGTCACGAGGCGGACCGTGCCTCCGTCTCCACGAGCGTGAGGATCCGCTCGACCGCGTCGAGCGCGTGCTCGGCCACCAGGTCCGGCGGCCGCTTCCACGACGGCGCGAGGTGGGTCAGCTCGCCGAGGCCGTAGCCGGTCTTGACGAGCGCCCCCCGGGCGCCGACCGACCAGGCCAGGGCGAGGTCGCCGTGGCGGTCGCCGACCACGAACGAGCGCGCGAGGTCGGCGCCGAGCTCGGCCGCCGCCTGCTTCACCAGCCCGGGCCGCGGCTTGCGGCAGGCGCAGTCGAGCCGGTAGGGCGGCTCGCCGGCCTCGGGATGGTGCGGGCAGTAGTAGATCCCGTCCAGGCGCGCGCCGCCCTCTTCCATCGCCGCGCGCATCGCGGCGTGGACCTCGTGGATCACCGACTCCGGGAAGTACCCGCGGGCCACCCCGGCCTGGTTCGTCACCACCACCGCGAGCAGCCCGGCGTCGTTGATCATGCGCACCGCGTCCACCGCCCAGGGATAGAGCCGGAAGCGCGACGGGTGGTTGACGTAGCCGACCTCGTGCGCGAGCGTGCCGTCGCGGTCGAGGAACACGGCCGGCCGCGCCCCGCTCATGCCTCGGCCAGCAGGGCCCGCGCCTCGGAGACCACGCGCTCCACGCCGACGCGGCGCATGCAGCGGTGGTCGATCGGGCACTCGCGGAGCAGGCAGGGCGAGCAGGGAACCGGCTCGCGCACGAGCCGCTTGCGCTCGCCCACCGGCGCCGTCTCGCGCCAGTCGGTCGGCCCGAACACCGCGACCACCGGCACGCCCAGCGCGGCCGCGAGGTGCATGGGCCCCGAGTCGTTGGTCAGGAGCAGGCGCAGGCGGGCGAGCACGCCGACCAGATCGCCGAGCGAGGTCTCGCCGCAGAGCACGCGCGCGGGCGCGTCCAGGGCGGCCGCGATCGCCTCGCCGAGGGGCCGCTCGAGCGTGCCGCCCAGGATCGCGATCCGCGCCCCCGCGTCGCGGGCGAGCCGCTCGCCGGCCGCCGCGTAGCGCGCGGCTTCCCAACGCTTCGCGGAGCCGAAGAACGCGCCGGGGTTGAGGCCGATCCAGGGACCCTCGTCCCCGAGCAGCGAGGCGGCGCGGGCGCTCCAGGCCTCGAGGGGGCGCAGGCGCACGTCGGGCGTGGCGGAGACGGTCAGGCCGATGCCCGCGAGCATCGCGCGATAGTAGTACACCTGGCTGCGGCCCCGTACCTGCGGCGGGACGCGCGCCTTGCGCGTGAGCAGCGGGCCGCGGCCGTCGGTCGCGTAGCCCCAGCGCTCGGGGATGCCGGCCGCCCAGGGCGTGGCCGCGCTGGCGAACGAGTTCGGCAGCAGCACCGCGGCGTCGAACGCTCCGCGGAGCAGCCGCCGGTCCGGTGCGAACCCGCGGCTCTCGCGCACGGCGTCCACCTCGGCCACCGCCGCGTAGAGAGGGGCGACCCACGGACGGGCGAGCACCTCCAGGCGCGCGGCGGGAAAGTTGCGGCGCACGTCGCGGACCGCCCCCAGGGAGAGCACCGCGTCGCCGACCCAGTTCGGCGCCCGCACCACGACGCGCTCGACGCTCAGGCGGCCTCCGGCGGCGGGCGCGTCTTCCAGCGGCGGTGCATCCACAGCCACTGCTCGGGCGTCTCGCGCACCCATTCCTCGATCTGGCGCGTGAGCCGCTGGGTCAGGCAGGCGACGTCGGCCTGGCGGTCGCCGGAGGCCGACCACTCGACGGGCGGCGCGTAGGTGAGGCGGTAGCGGCCGTCGGGCAGCAGCTCGGTCCGGCACGGCACCAGCGCACATCCGGTCTTGACGGCCAGCGCCGCCGCCACCGTGGTGGTGGCGGCCGGGCGCCCGAAGAAGTCCACGAAGATGCCGTCGCCGGGCTGCACGTTCTGGTCGATCAGGATCGCGATGCCGCCGCCCGCGCGCAGCGCCTGCAGGATGCGGGCGAGCGCCTTCCGCTTGTAGATCACCGTGTTGCCCGCCATGGTGCGCATCGCGCACAGCCGCTGGTCGAGCCGGGGGTTGTCGAGCGGACGGGCCACCACGTGGATCGCGCCGAAGATCAGGCCGTGCGCGACGCCGTGCAGCTCCCAGTTGCCGATATGGCTGGTGACCAGCAGGGCCCCGCGGCCCGCCCGCATCGCGCGCTCGACGTGCTCCCGTCCGCGCACCTCGACGAGCGCGCGGATCTGGTCCGGCGAGCGGCGCTGCAGCCACAGGATGTCGAAGAGCACCGCGCCGAAGTGCGCGTACACGCGGCGCGCCGTGCGCCAGACGCGCGCCTGGTCCCAGGACGGGAACGCCTGCCGGAGGTTGCCGGCCGCGATCGCCAGGTGCCGCCGGTCCAGGGACCCGAGCAGCGCGCCGAGGCTTCGTCCGATGCCCAGGGTCAGGCGGCGCGGCAGGGGCGCGATGGCCGCCTGCACCGCCGCCGCCGCGCTCGCCTCCAGCGCCCGGCGGTCCACTAGGCGGCCCTCGCGGCCGCCGAGAACAGGCGCTCGCGGAACCGCGCCGCGTCCACGACCTCGGCGGCCACGCGCAGGACCAGGGCCGGCGGCTCCCACGCGCGGGGCGGAAGGCGGACCGCGTCCTTGGCCGTGGTGAGCACCGCGTCGGCCCCGCGCGCCCGCGCCTCGGCGCAGAGGCGGTCGAGCTCGTCCGTGGCGAAGCGGTGGTGGTCGGCGAACGCGCGGTGGCCCACCACGTTCACGCCGAGGGCGGCCACGTCGGCCGCGAACCGCTCCGGCCGCGCGATCCCGGACACCAGGTAGGCCTGGCGGGGCGCCTCGCGGGGAGAGCCGTCGAGCGCGACACAGCCGAGCACGCGCCGGCGCAGCGTGAACACACGCCCGTCGTTCGCCGGCCACGCCCCGCGCGCGCCGGCCTCTTCGGCCACGAGCACCACGTCCGCGCGCGCCGCCGACGACGCGAACTCGCGCAGGCGGCCGGCGGGCAGCGGCGCATCCCGCAGGTCGTCCGGGTGGACGCACAACACGTCGAGGTCGCGCGCGAGGCGGAGGTGCT
>DATBIZ010000577.1:0-1835 GCA_036556645.1 Vicinamibacteria bacterium
CACAGCCCGCGCGCCGCGCTCGACCAGGGCATCGGGATGGTCTACCAGGAGATGCTGCTCTTCCCGAACCTCAGCGCCACCGAGAACATCTTCGCCGGCCGCGAGGTCACGGGGCCGCTGGGCAGGCTGCGCCAGTCCGAGATGCGCCGGCGCACCGCCGCCCTGCTCGAGGACCTGCACGTGCCGGTGCGGCCGGACGCCGAGGTCGCCTCGCTCAGCGCCGCGCAGCAGCAGCTCCTGCAGATCGCGCGCGCGCTGGCCTTCGAGTGCCGCATCCTGATCCTGGACGAGCCGACCACCAGCCTCACCGGCGGCGAGACCGCGCACCTGTTCGCCACCCTGGACAAGCTCAAGGCGCGGGGCGTCACCCTGATCTACGTGTCGCACAAGCTCGAGGAGGTCTTCCGGCTCTGCGAGCGGATCACGGTGCTGCGCGACGGCCAGCACGTCGGTACCTACGAGGCCGCGAAGGTGACCCCGCACGAGGTGGTGCGGGCGATGGTGGGCCGCGACCTCGACGCCGCGCCGCCTCCGCCGCCCGGGCGCGACCAGCCGCCCCTGCTCGAGGTCTCCGGCCTCACGCGCCGGCCGTGGTTCGAGGACGTGTCCGTGAGCGTGCGCGCCGGAGAGATCGTCGGGCTCTTCGGCCTGGTGGGATCGGGCCGCTCGGAGTTCCTGGAGACGCTGTTCGGGCTCTACAAGGCCGAGGCGGGCACGGTCACGCTGCAGGGCCGCGCCGCCCACTTCGGGTCGCCGGTGGAGGCGGTGCGCGCCGGCCTGGCGCTGGTGCCGGAGGAGCGGCACCGGCAGGGTCTCTTCTTCAACCTGTGCGTGCGCGACAACCTGGTGCTGCCCTGCGAGAACGCCGGCCGCCGCTGGTGGCGCGACCGCCGCCGCGAGGCGTCGGTCAGCCGCGACCTGGTCCAGCGCTGGCGGATCAAGACCGCCGGCACCGAGGTGCCGCCCGACAGCCTCAGCGGAGGCAACCAGCAGAAGGTGGTCATGGCGAAGTGGCTGCACGCCTCGCCGCGGCTGCTGCTGCTCGACGAGCCCACCAAGGGTGTGGACATCGGCGCCAAGTGGGAGATCCACGACATCGTGCGCAAGCAGGCGGAGGCGGGGATGGGCTGCCTGGTCGTCTCGAGCGACCTGCCCGAGGTGCTCGCGCTCGCGCACCGGATCGTCGTGCTCCGGCAGGGACGCGTGCAGGGCGAGATCCCCGGGCCGGAGGCCACCGAGGAGTCGGTGATGCGCCTGGCCACCGCGGTCGGCAAGGACGCGGCGTGAGCACGCCCGCCGCCGTGGACCGGACGGTGCCCGCCCCGAGTCCCGCGCCGGCGGGGGCGGGGTGGAAGGACGGGCTGAGCGTGCTGTGGAAGACGCGCGAGGTGAGCACGCTGCTCGTGCTCGCGCTCGAGGTCGCCTTCTTCACCTGGTACCTCTGGCCGGAAGGCGACCGGGCGCACCCGTTCTTCAACGTGAACAACGGCGTGCTGATCCTGAAGTACTCCGCGCTCTACGGCATCGCGGCGATCGGCGCGGCCATGGTGATCATCTCGGGCGGCGTGGACCTCTCGCCGGGCGCGGTGATGGCGCTCTCCGGGGTCGTCACCGGCTCCCTGTTCGTGCAGTCGGGCCAGCCGCTGGCGGTCTCGGTCGCGGCCGGGCTGGCCATCGGCGTCCTGGCCGGCGCCCTCAGCGCCGTGCTCGTGACCGCGGTCCACCTGCCGCCGTTCATCGCCACCCTGGGCGTGATGGGGATCGCGCGCGGCGCCGCGTTCATCATCACCGAGGGCCGCTACTTCGACCTGTCGAGCCGGATCCCCGCGGGCTGG
>DATBIZ010000578.1:0-4717 GCA_036556645.1 Vicinamibacteria bacterium
GCCTCCCAGGCGGCCGTCCAGTCCTGCCGCTGCGCCTGCTGGTGGAACGCGGCCGGGCGGCCGTACTGCAGCTCCCCCTCCGTGCCGACGATGTCGCTCCACACCGCGCCCAGCTCCGGGTCCTCGGCGCGGATCTGCGCCGGGGTGTGGCCGTCGAGCAGATAGCGCGCGTAGAAGCGGGAGTGCCGGCGCATGCGCGCGGAGATGCCGGCGGGGTCGGTGCCGGCGAGCTCCATCGCATGGCGGCTGAAGGCGAGCTGGCGCTCGAACCACGTGCGCGCCCCGCCGCCCCAGACCATCACTCCGGCCACGGGATGGCCGCGCGCGACCAGCGGAGCCATGTTCGCGCCCATGCTGCCCCCGAAGACCACGATGCGCGCCGGGTCCACGTGCGGCGAGCGCTGGAACGCCTCGAGCGCCTCGCGGTGGTGGCGCAGCTCGGTCTCGTAGTCCAGCCGCGCGCAGTCGCCCTCGCTGTCGCCGACGCCCGCCTTCTCGGTCCGCCACATCGCCATCCCCGACTCCGCGGCGAGGCGCCGCAGCATGCGCGTCCAGCCCGAGCGGTCGTCCTGCGGCAGCTCGACCGTGTCGCACGAGAGCCACTGCACGAAGTAGAGGCCGGGGAGACGCCGGGCGGCGCCTTCGGGACGCGTGAGGATGGTGCGCAGTTTCAGGCCGTCCGAGGTGGCCAGCGTGCCGTAGTGGCTCTCGACGCCGGGGATCTTCTCGGGCGGGCGGCCGCCGCGGCGCGGGAGGTCGGCGCCCGGTGCGGCGAGGAGCAGCGTCAGGGCCGGGATCAGCATGTGGGTTGGACGACGGGCCCGGCCATTCCCTTCCGCGTCCAATCCCTTGGCCGTGCGGCGCCGCCGCGCCACCGGGAAGGAACCGCCGCGATCCGTCGTCTAATGCACCGACTTGGTCTCCGCGCTCGACACCACGCCGTGGTTCGCGCTCGCACGGCCCGAAGAGGACGCCGCGGAGCCGCCGGCCACGCTCCTGGAGGCGTGCCGGCGGGGCGACCGCGAGGCGGCGGCGGCGCTCTTCGACCGCTGCCGCGACCGCGTCTACACCCTCGCGCTGCACCTGAGCGCGGATCCGGCCGAGGCGGCCGACGTCACGCAGGACGTGTTCCTGCGGGTGCTCGGCCGCCTGGAGCAGTACCGCGGCGAGGCCCGCTTCTCCACCTGGCTCTACCGGGTCGTCGTGAACGTGTTCCTGGACCGGCGCAAGGCGCGCCGGCGCTACGCGCCGCTCGACGAGGCCACCCTCGCCCGGCGCGCCTCGGCGGAGCCGAGCCCGGAGACGGCGGCGATCCGGGAGCAGGCGCGCGCTCGGTTGATGGCGGCGCTGCAGCGCCTGCCGGACACCCTGCGCCTGCCGCTGGTCCTCCGCTACGGCAGCGGCCTCTCGTACGGCGATATCGCCGCCACCCTCGGCGTGCGCGAGGGAACCGTCGCCTCCCGGCTCCATCGCGGCCTCGCGCAGCTCGCCCGCGCGCTGGCGACGGAGCGCCGGTGAGGCGCGGGCACCGCCGGGCCGACCTGGCCGCGCTCGAGCGCGAGCTGGCCGCCGCGCTCGCTCCGGCCACGATGCCGCCGTCGGAGGCCGCGCGCATCCGCGCCGCGCTGCGGGCCCTGCCGGCGCGGCCGGCGCGCCGGGTCCGCTGGTGGCTGCCCTGCGCGGCCGCGGTGGCGGCGATGGGCGTGCTCGCCGTCTGGCAGGGCTCGGGGCTGCGGATCGAGCCGGCCGCCGCGGACGAGGCGCCCTCGGGCTTCGAGCGGATGGCGGTGGACCTTCACGAGCGGACGGCACCGCGCGCGGCCGCCGTTCTCGTGACCGCGAGCGCGGCCGAGGCGCGCGCCTGGGGCCGCCGCCGCACCGGCGTGGACGTGAGCCTGGCCGCCGTGCGGCCGGCCGAAGACGACGTCGCGGTCACGGGCGCCGAGGCGGTCCGCTATGGCGACGCGGACGCCCTGGCCGTGCGCTACGCGGTGGACGGAGGGCCGGTGACGCTGCTGGCGGCGCGCTCGTCGGACGTTCCGCGCGAGGCCCCGGAGTGGACGCTGGCCGGCAAGCGCGTGCGCGCGCGCGCGCTCCGCGGCCATCGCGTCCTCACCTGGGCGAACGCGGGCCAGAGCTACGTGCTCGTCGCCGACCTCCCCGCGGGCGGCGTGCGCGCGTGCTTCGTCTGCCACACGCAGGCGGAACGGCGCGCGCTGATCGAGCGGCTCGCCCCCTGACCCGGCGGCGGCCCGGCGGTCACTCGTACCGCAGCGCGGTCGTCGGCTGCACGCGCGCCGCGCGGGTGGACGGGACGAGGCCGGCCAGGAGCGACACCGCCGCCAGCAGCACCACGGCCGCGGCGGCGGTCAGCGGATCGCCGGCCGACACGCCGTAGAGCTGGCTCTCGACCAGGCGGCTGAGCCACCACGCCATGGGAAGGGCGACCGCCACCCCGGCCGCCGCCAGCGCCAGCGTCTCGCGCATCACCATCCAGCGGATCTGCCGCCCCGCGGCGCCCAGCGCGAGGCGCACGCCGATCTCGCGCGTGCGGCGCGACACCGCGTGCGCCATCACCCCGTAGAGGCCCACCACCGCCAGCAGGGTGGCCAGGCCGCCGAACGCGGCGGACATGGTGGCCATCAGGCGCTCGCGGCTCAGCGAACGCTCCACCTGGTCCTGCAGCGTGCGCGGCGTGGCGATCGGCAGGTTCGGGTCGAGCTGGCGCACCACCTCGCGCGCGCCCGCGAGCGCCGCCGCGGGGGCCTGGGCGCTGCGCACGTACACGGTGAAGGGGCCCGGCCGCGAGCTCTGCAGGTAGGGGAAGAATACCTGCCGCTGCACCTCGTCGCGGACGTCGGCGTACTTGGCGTCCGCGACCACGCCCACGATCTCGATCGGCGTCGGACGGTGGGGCTCGCTGCCGAAGCCGAGGCGCCGCCCGACCGGGTCGCCCTCGCCGAAGTAGTGCCTCGCGAACCGCTCGTTCACCACGGCCACCGTGAAGGGAGGGAGCCCGTCCTCGCCCTCGGCGGCGGCGCCCGCGTCGCGCTGGTCGAACTCGCGGCCGCGGAGGACCGCGATGCCGAGCGTGCGGAAGAACCCGGGCCCCACCGCGTTGCAGAATTGCGTCAGGTCCTCGTCCTCGCCGTCCGCCCGTCCCTCGATGCGGATGTCCGCCGACCAGCGGTTGCCGTCGAGCAGCGTCAGGTTCGCCAGGCTCGCCCCCGACACCCCGGGCGTGGCGTCGAGCCTCTCGAGCAGGGAGCGCGCGAAACGCGTGGTGCCCTCGGCGGTATAGCCGTTGAGGGAGGGATCGAGGGTGAAGGACACCAGTGGCCGCGCCGCGAACCCCACGTCCACCGCCAGCAGGTTGTCCAGCGTGCGCAGGAAGAGGCCGGCCGCCAGCAGCATCAGCAGCGAGACCGCCACCTGCGACGCGACCAGCGCCTTGCGCAGCCTGCCCCCCCCGCCCGGTACGCTGGCCGCGTTCTCCTTCAGCGTGGGCGCGACGTCGGGGCGGGTGGACTGCAGCGCCGGCGCCAGACCGAACACCACGCCGGTGAGGGTGGCCACCGCCAGCGCGAAGCCGAAGATGCGCAGGTCCGGCACCGCGGAGACGGGGCTCGGCTGGTCGGGGTTCGCGAACAGCCCGAGCACGGCGGGGGCGAGGAAGGCGGCCAGGGCCAGGCCGAGCAGTCCTCCGGCCACGGAGAGGACCAGGCTCTCCACCAGGAGCTGCCGGACGAGCCGGCGTCGCGTGGCGCCCAGGGCCAGCCGCACCGCCATCTCGCGCGCGCGGGCGACCCCGCGCGCCAGCAGGAGGTTGGCCACGTTCGCGCAGGCGATCAGCAGCACGCCCGCGGCCGTGGCCATCAGCACCCACAGCGGCGTGCTCATCGTGCGTCGCAGGCGCGACCGGCCCTGCGCGCCCGGCAGCAGCGTGAGGCGCACCTCGGCGTGGCGCTGCCGCGCGGTCGCCGACGCGTTGGCGAAGCCGGGATCCGCGAGGTCGAGCCGGAGCTGCTCGCGGAAGACCGGCTCCAGGGCCGCCTTCGCCTGTTCCGCCGTCACCCCGGGGCGCAGCCGCCCGAACACGCGCACCCAGCGCGAGAGCCGCTCGTCGAGCCCGTTCCACCCCGGCGTCACGTGCGGCTTCATCATCATCGGCACGAACACCTGCGCCTGCCGGCCCAGCTCGAGCCCGTCGAAGCCGGGCGGCGCCACGCCGACGATCGTGTACGCGCGGCCGTTCACGAGCAGCAGCCGGCCCACCACGCCGGGGTCCGCCGCGAAGCGGCTGGTCCAGAACGCGTGGCTCAGCACCACGACCGGGTGCCCCGACACCACGCGGTCGTCGTCGTCGCCGAGCAGGCGGCCGGCGGCCGGCTGCAGCCCGAGCACGGGGAAATACGTGCCCGAGACCAGCTCGCCCGAGATGCGCTCGGGCCGCACGCTCTCGCCGACCTGGAACGCGAAGTTCACCGCCGCCAGCGTGCCGGAGAAGGCCGTGTTCCCGTCGCGCAGCGCCGCGTACATCGGGTAGGACAGCTCCGTGCCGTCGCCGCGGTCGTTGCCGTAGGTCTGCCCCTCGGACGTCACCTGCACCAGCTCCTGCGGCGCGCGCACGGCCAGCGCCCGCAGCAGCACCTGATCCACCAGCGTGAAGATCCCGCTGGTGACCCCCACCCCGAGGCCGATCGAGGCGACCGCGATC
>DATBIZ010000579.1:0-1888 GCA_036556645.1 Vicinamibacteria bacterium
CGTCGCCGCGCGCGTCCTTGACCAGCTGCTCGATCCGGCCCTCCGCCTCCTCGAGCTTGGCGTGGCACAGGCGCGAGAGTCGGATGCCTTCCTCGTAGAGCCCCAGCGACTCCTCCAGGGTCAGCTCGCCCTTCTCCAGCCGCTGCACGATCGTCTCCAGCTTCTGCAGCGCGGCCTCGAAGCTGGGCGCGGGCGGGGCCTCCGGCGGGCGCGGGTCGCTCATGCGCGTTCCTTGCCGCCCGCGACGGCGGGAAGCTCTCCGCCGGCCACCCGGATGCGCAGCCGGTCGCCGCCCTTCACGTCGTCGGGCTGCCGCACCAGCCGCCCGTGGTCGTCCCAGACCAGCGCGTAACCGCGCGAGAGCACGGCCAGCGGCGAGAGGCTCTCGAGCTTGCCGGCCAGGCGCCCCAGCGTGGAGCGCCCGTCGGCGAGGCGCGCGCGCACGAGGTCGGCCACGCGGCGCTCGTGGCGCCGCACGCGGTCGCGCCGCTCCTCGATCTGGCGGTCCCAGCGGAACGCCTCCGCGCGCTCGTGCCCGCGGCGCGCGCGGTCGCGCGCGCGCTCCACGCGGCGGCGCACCGCCGACTCGGAGCGGTAGAGCAGCTCGTCCACGCGCTGCGCGTGCGAGCGGATCCGCCCGCGCTCCGCCTCGAACACGCGGTGCGAGGTGAGCGCGGCCACCCGCGCGCGCACGCGCTGCCGCCGCAGCTCGAACCCGCCGTCGAGGCGGCGCCGCAGGGCGTCGATGCGCGCCACGAACTCGTCCTTGGCCTGCACCACGCGCTCCGCGGCCGCGGAGGGCGTGGGGGCGCGCAGGTCGGCGACGAAGTCCGCGATGGTGAAGTCGGTCTCGTGGCCGACCGCGGAGAGGGTGGGCACCTTGGAGGCGGCGATCGCGCGCGCGACCATCTCGTCGTTGAACGGCAGCATGTCCTCCAGGCTGCCCCCGCCGCGGGCGAGGATGATCACGTCGAGGCCCTTCACGCGGTTCAGGGCGCGGAGGCCCTGCACGATCTCCCAGGCCGCCTCCGGCCCCTGCACGCGCGCCGGGTAGAGCAGCACGCCCAGGTTCGCGTACCGCCGCGAGAGCACGCGCAGGATGTCCTGGATCACCGCCCCGGTGGGCGAGGTGACGATGCCGACGCGGCGGGGCAGCATGGGCAGCGGCCGCTTGCGCGCGGCGTCGAAGAGCCCCTCCTTCTCCAGCTTCTCCTTCAGCTCCTCGAACGCCTGCTGCAGCGAGCCCTTGCCGATCGGCTCCAGGACCTCCACCGAGACCTGGTACTCCCCGCGCGGCGCGTACACCCGCACCCCGCCGCGCGCGAGCACCTTCATGCCGTCCTTCGGCTTGAACTTGATCAGCCGCGTGGCCGTCTTCCAGACCACCGCCTTCACCTGCGCGTGGTCGTCCTTCAGCGAGAAGTACCAGTGGCCCGAGGGCGCGATCTTCAGGTTCGAGATCTCGCCTTCCACCCAGACGTCGAACAGCTCGGTCTCCAGGACGCCCTGGATGCGGTCGGTGAGCTGGGTGACGGTCAGGGTCCGGCGGACCGGCGCCGCGGGCACGGGTGCCGTTGCGCCGAAGTCGAGGCCCTTCTGTTCCACGATCCGCATTGTATCTACAGCAATGGACGTGGGCTCAGAGGGCCGTACCGCACCGAACGCGTACGGCCCCTAGGAATCGAACTTCCCGCCCGAATCCCGGCGCTCGGCCCGCAACCGCCTCACCACCGCCACCAGCCGCAGCACCAGCGGCGCGATGTCGCCGACGCGGATCACGTGGTCCGGCGGATGGCTCGCGATCATCCGCTCGATGCGCGCGAGGTCCGCCTCGGTGGGCGGCTCGCTGGCGGGGGTGGTGTCCGAGGCGGGATCGTCCGGGTCAGGC